>JBDTAI010000540.1:0-3088 GCA_039924685.1 Ktedonobacterales bacterium | reverse complement strand
CTCCACCATGAAGGTGCTCTGGCCGGTGGCGAGGTCGTCCTGGGCGCCAATGCGTGTGAAGATACGATCCACCAGCCCGATGCGCGCCCGCTCGGCTGGCACGAAGGAGCCGATCTGCGCCAGCAGGGTGATCAGCGCCACCTGACGCAGATAAGTGGATTTGCCTGCCATGTTGGGACCGGTCAGCAGCAGGATTTGCGCGTCGCCGGTGGCTAGCTCGGTGTCGTTGGGGGTGAAGATCACCTCGCGCTGGCTCGCCTCCACCACCGGGTGCCTGCCCGCGACGATGTGGATTGTGTCGCCATCGTTGAGTTCCGGGCGACAGTAGTTGTTGCGTGAGGCCACCTCGCCCAGCGCCAGCAGCGTATCGAGTTCGGCCAGCGCCCGCGCCGTGCGCAGCACGCGCTCGGTCCACTCGGCAGCGATCCCAGCGCGCAGGGCGGCGAATAGCTCCTGCTCCAGCTTGACACTCTTCTCGTGCGCGTTGAGGATCAGCGCCTCATACTCCTTGAGGTCGGGCGTGATGTAGCGTTCGCCGTTGGTGAGCGTCTGCTTGCGGATGTAGTCGGCAGGGACACGGCTGATGTAGGAGTTGGTGACTTCCAGATAGTAGCCAAAGACCTTGTTGTAGCCAACTTTGAGGCTGGGGATGCCGCTACGCTCACGCTCCTTGCGTTCGAGGTCGGCCACCCACTGGCGCCCGTTGCGCGCCGCATCGGTGATGCTGTCGAGTTCGGCGTTGTAGCCCTGGCGCATGAAGCCACCATCGGTCAGCGTCAGCGGCGGCTCATCCACCAGCGCCGACACGATCAACGCCTGCAACTGTGGCAGCGGCGAGATCGCCGCGAAGACCTGCGCCAACCCACCGGGAATAGACCTCACGCTAGCCCTCTCCTGTGAGGCGAGGGAGCCAGAGACGAGTGCCGCCTGAGTCTCATCTGGCCCTTCTCTCCTCGCGGGGGAGAGGTTGGGAGAGAGGTTCATCCCCGCGACGGAGCGCAGGCCGTTAGCGAGCGCAACCAGATCGCGCGGGGTGGCGATGCGCTGCAAGACACGGTTCGCCAGCCGTTCCAGATCGCCGGTGCGTGCCAGCAGAGGAGCTAGCTGCGCCCGCAAGGCGATATCCGCCACGGCGGCGGCGACGGCCTCCTGACGCTGGCGCAGACGGTCGAGATCGAGCAGCGGTTCACCCAGCCAGCGGCGCAACAGCCGCCCACCCATCGGCGTGCGTGTGAGATCAAGCACACCCAAAAGCGAGCCTTTCACACCGCCACCACGCCCACTCTCGAAGAGTTCCAGGTTGCGTCGCGTGTGCGCGTCGAGCGTCATGAAGCCACTGACACTGTAGGTTTCGAGCGCGGTGATCTGGGCAAGCGCGCCGCGTTGCGTCTCGTCCAGATAGGCGACGATGACGCCCGCTGCGCGGATGGCGAGCGGCAATCCCGCGCAGCCGAAGCCGTCGAGGGTGGCGACGTGAAACTGGTCGAGCAGATGGTCGCGAGCGATCTCTTCGCGGAAGTAGCGCGCATCATAGGGAGTGACAACGGTGTTGAGGCGAGCATCGAGCGCGTTGAGGCGTTCGGCGAGTCCCTCCGGCTCGTCGTTTTCATCTACAGCGTCTTCACTGTGATCGCTTGGCGTATCGCCCGCGTCGCTGGCGTCTGTATGGTTCGCGCGTCGGCGGGGCAGTGCGAGTCGCGCTGGGCGGGTCGCCTCTACCAGCGCCTCGGCGGGCTGCACACGCGCCAGTTCTTGCAGCAGCGCAGCCTCCGGTTGGGATGTGGACCACTGCGCGCAGGCGAACTCGCCGGTGGTGATGTCTACATAGGCGACGCCGACCGCACCGCGATCCAGCACGGCAGCAGCGAGATAGTTGTTGCGCTTGGCAGCGAGCATGGCAGGGTCTATGATGGTGCCAGGGGTGACGACGCGCACCACCTCGCGCTCCACCAGCCCCTTCGAGAGCGCAGGATCGCTGACCTGATCGCAGATGGCGACACGGTAGCCCTTGCCGATCAGCCGCGCGATATAGCCCTCGGCGGCGTGGTGTGGCACCCCGGCCATCGGCGATTTCTGGCCGCGTCCGAAGTCGCGTCTTGTAAGCGTGATCTCCAGTTCGCGGGCCACCAGTTCGGCGTCGTCGTCGAACATCTCATAGAAATCGCCCATGCGAAAGAAGAGAATCGCGTCGGGGTACTGGCGCTTCACGCCAAGATACTGCCTGCGGATGGGGCTATAATCCTGTGTCTCCTGTGTCTCCTGTGTCTCCTGTGTCTCCTGCGCGTCCTGCGCGTCCTGTTTCCTGTGGGGAGATGGTCGGTCTTCTGCAATGGCCATCAGGTTGCTGAGACCGCCGGTCGTCAAACTGGCGCTTGTCCAGAGCGGAGTATCGGCGTCAGCCGCAGCGGCGCGCTGGTGGGTAGATTCCAGCGCCTTTGCGTCGTATCCGTCTGCGCCTCGCCGTGCCGTCATGCCATGCTCCATCCGCCATCTATCCACGCCGTCACGCGCCACCAACCGCCCCAATACTGCTGCGCTCTTCCGTTTTACCACACGCTGCCAGGATTGTCTTTGCGTGAGGCAACCTGCCGGCCGCTCAAGCTGTTGCGCGTCGCCTGACTCTACAGACGAGCAATGCGGCGGCGCGACAACGCAGATAGCCCTGGCTCGTTGTGTGGTGTCGTGTGAACTGCTACGCAAAATGGCGGAACATAGTCTGGCTGAGGGGCTAGATGCTATACAAGCGCGCCTGCGCTCATGTATACTAGCGCTGGGCGCAACATCCCACGCAGGTGAGCCATAGCCGCGCAGACATATATCATTCGTCAGGTGACAGGCACGCCTGGGGAACTCCTCATGACGGGCATATCTGTCATCGTTTCTCAGCAGGAGCTTCGTTGTGAATCCACAAGACCCGAATTATGGGCAACCGGGATATGGCCAGCAGCCATCCTATCCGCAGCAGCAGCCATCCTATCCACAGCAACAGCCGGGCTACGAGCAGCAGTCAGGGTATCCACAGCAACAGCCGGGCTATGGCCAGCAGCCATCCTATCCACAGCAACAGCCGGGCTATGGCCAGCAGCCA
>JBDTAI010000539.1:0-5153 GCA_039924685.1 Ktedonobacterales bacterium | reverse complement strand
CGCTGCTCAACATCTTTGCGCCGCGTTCGCCCAGCGAGTTTGCCCGCATCGTGTGTCCTGGGGGTGTGCTGGTGGTAGTGATCCCGACCGCCGAGCATCTGCATGAGGCGCGCGCGGCGCTGAGGCTGCTCGCCATCGAGGAGGAGAAAGAGGCGCATGTCACCGCACAATTCGCCGACGCATTCACGCTGGCGGAGGCGCGCACGCTGGCATATGATCTCGCGCTCACTCAGGCCGATCTGCGCGATCTGGTGACGATGACACCTAACGCCTGGCATGCCAGACGCCGCGATGAACATACCCCCAATGCCATAGATGCGCTGCCCGGTGGCTTGCACGTGCGCGCCGCCTTCCGGCTGCTACGCTTCATACGCCAGCTATAGCCAATCACGGGTTTTCAGAATCTCATGACCGCCAATAATTTCATCACTAACACCCAGATGCCGCAGAAAATCATCGGTTTCATAGTAGCGTGGTTCGCCGGTCAGGACCTCGATCCACTCTTCCAGGAGCATATCTGGTGTCTGACCTTGCGCCTCTGCCACTTTTTCCAGCGAAGAGGATTGTTTGTCCGTTAACTCAAAAAGGTGGCCCATGTGTTTATTCTTGGTTGTGTCAATACATCTGTTTGGATGAAAGGTTATCACATCAGCGTTGCGGAAAGAAGTACTACGGCGGGCGCTTGGGGCTGACAGTGCGGCGCAAAGACTGCTACAATAGCGGCTGCGACGCATGAGATTGCGCCATGAGATTGCGCCATGAGATTGCACACGATAGACATGGCATAGGATATATCAGGCGTGAGGGGGCAGCTTCCGCGTATGCGACGGCAGAATGGGCTTGACCGCATCATCCATACTTTTCAGCATCGTTGGGAGACGGACCGCCAGTTTCGCGCCGCGCTCAGTGGCGTGCTGGCGCTGGCGCTGCTGCTCTCGCTCTGCGCCTGCCTTGGTGTCGCCACCACCGTCACCAATGTGGAACTGGCGAATTTCAGCGGCACAGGGCAGAGCGCATCCAACGGTGGTTCACTGAATACTGGCACTGGTCCGCTTACGGGCAACCAGCCAATCCCCACCAACACCGTCGCGCCGTGGGCCTCACCCAGCTTCCCGCAGGCCAGCCCCAACCCCAACTCGCAGACGCCTGCGCCCTCACCCACGCCTTCGCCCACACCGACCGATCCGCCCACGGCCACCCCTTGCACCTCCAACTGTGGCGGTGGTGGCGGTGGCGGCAGTTCCGGCACGGTAACGGCTGCCTCCTGGTCACCCAACCCCTGGAATCCGGGTAGTGGCGGCTCGGTGACGATCCACACCAGTTCCCCCAACATCCAGTTGCTGGTCTTCTCGATCCAATATCCTGGCGGGAATCCCATCGTCGTCAACGCATTTGGCACGACCGACGGCAGTGGCAACTTCGTCTATAACGTGAGCGTGCCGAGCGGCGTCGGTAGCGGCCAGGTGGATCTCTACATCAAGGCGAATTTCTCTGATGGGCTGGCGCAGGCGCACATCTTCGTCCCTGTCGCATAGGCGCCCGTTTTTGGGGAGTCGTTGAGACAATTCGGCAGGCGCCCCTCGCGTTCCCTGCAATAGCGCAAATGTCCTGCGATGGGCGGGAAATGGACGCCGCGTGGCTATAATGATGGCTGGGACGCTAGGAGCAGTAACGCGCTGTGGATGCGTGGAGCGTGGATGTGGAGTAGGAGGCTGGCATGGCGGGCTTTGGGGGACCAGCAGGGCCGATGGGACCGATGGGAGGACCGAACCAGCGGCGCAATCCGCTCGATCCGATCATCTACAACTTTCAGCATCGCTGGGAGACGGACCGCCAGTTTCGCGCCGCCTTCAGCGCCATCACTGCTGTGATCACGGTTGTGCTGCTCTGCGCCTGTGTAGGCGTTGCCTCCACACTTGCCACCAGCGCGATTGCAAGCGCCACTGGCGGTAGTAGCAGTTCGGGTGGCTCACTAGATACCGGCACTGGGCATCTCTCTGGCAACCAGCCAATCCCCACCAACACCGTCGCGCCGTGGAATGCGCCCAGCTTCCCGCAGGCCAGTCCTAATCCGAACTCGCAGACACCACCACCTTCGCCCAGCGCCGGACCTTCGCCCACCGATACGCCCGCTGGCGGTCCTGGCCCCATCCCTACAGTAACGACCTGCGGCGGCGGCGGAAGTGGCATCACATACTCATTCTCGCCCTCCTGTCCACTTGTGCATTCGCAGCCCGGCACGCTCTCGATCCATGTGCCAGGCTATGCCGGTCACTCACTCAATATCCTCATCGAGTTCAACATCTCCAACTGCACGCTTGACTTCACGCCAGCGAATACGCCGCCGCTGGATGGATCGGGCCGAGCCAATATTGGTTTTACTGTGCCTGCCTGTGGCGCCAACAGCCAGTATGACATCGGTGGCATGATCAACGTCTCCGGCGGTCCAACCACTGGTATCAACGCCGCGCCTGTGCAATAGCCCTCACATGATGCGTCTCAGCTTTTGTGCGCCACGACAAAGGCTGCCCCTGGGAAAGTGGAGAATCGTGCGGGTGACATCTCCTCCATGTCCTCCGTTTCCACCTGGTCGAAACCGGCGTCCTGCACAAGGGTAGCCAGATCGCGCATATCGCTGCCCCCTGCATGAAATCGCGCGGCCCGACCCTGACGTTCCTGTGTGCGCCAGAAATCGGCGATCACCAGCCGCCCCCCTGGTTTGAGCACGCGGGCAATTTCGGCGAGTCCCTGCTCTTTGAGGCTCTTGGGCAAATGGTGCATCATCAAGGTAGAGAACACCACATCGAATGTCTGATCGGGGAAGGCAAGCTGCTCAATCACGCCAATCTGGAACTCGATGGGCAGGTTGCGCCGCGCCGCTTTTGTGCGGGCAACGTCGATCTGCGGGGCGCCCGGATCAATACCAACGACGCGACCCGCGCTGCCCAGGCGGCGCGCCACTTCCATCGCCAGCGTTCCTGTGCCACAGCCCACATCCAGCGCCCGCTCACCGGGTTGAATGCCAGCCAGAGTGATGGCCCTCTGCCTGAGTTCCCGCAACTGGCCACGGAACAGGAAGGTGTCCATGTACCAGACCATCAGGTCGTGGCGCCGACCCATGTTGAGGATCAGCCCTTTTGTCCCGGCGGATGTTGCGCCCGCAGAACTGTGTTGATGACGCATAAACGAATGCAACGAAGGCAACGAAGGCATAGATTGCGCTCCTGTTCAGGTCACTGCGTTGACAGAATGGCCGGATTGGTACACACTGTCTCAGATGAACTCTTGTGTCTGATTCTGAGTGTAGGCGGACGGGCAGAGCGAAACAAGATTCAATCAGGGCAATTTGTCTCACATGAGACAAGGGGCGCAAAGTGACACCATCAGTGACACCATCAGTGACACCATCAGTGACTCCACAGAGGGGCAACCTGCGCGTGAGGCGCACGCAGAAACTGCTGAGGGAGGCGTTGATTGAGTTGATCGAGGAGCGGGGGTTCGAATCGCTCACCGTTGGCGAGATTACCGGGCGCGCGATGGTGAGCCGCGCCGCCTTCTATCGCCAGTATCAGGACAAATACGCTCTGGTGGAGCAAATCTTTGAGGACGCCATGAGCGCCCTGCACAACGCGGTCGGCGATCTGGGATCAGCGCATCCAACCGATGGCTGGCTGCGGTTCTTCGAGCATATCGCGGAATACGAGCGGCTCTATCGGGCGCTGCTCGGCAAAAAGGGCAGCCCCTGGTTTGTGTGGAAGATGCGCGCGTCGCTGGTTGACCTGATCAACGAGCGTGGACGCCTTCCTCACGGACCGGACGCTGCTGGTCTCTCTGGTTTCTCTGGTCGCGCCGCCCACAGCTTTCCGGATGCGTTTGTGCCGGACCTTGTAGCAACGCTGTTTGTGGAGGCGATCACCTGGTGGCTCGAGCAGGGGCGGCCCTACACTCCCAAAGAGATTGCTACACGTAGCGCCTTGCTTGCCGCTGCGCTCTTCAAGGAAGCGAGCGCGTGGCAATGATCGCCCGACGCTCGAACAGCAAGTCACGCGGCTCTTTTCTCGTGCGCGTCAGGTTGTCGTAGTTCTCACTCCACCACTCGACCGATGTTCCAAACCTCACAGGCGTGGCAGGGTGACAATGAAGGCGCTACCTGCCTGTGGCTCGCTCTCCACTGTGATGGCGCCACCATGTCCATCGAGGATGATCTGCACGATGGCGAGGCCGAGTCCCTGGCCCTGTGCGCGTCCGCGTATCGTCGTATTGCCCACCTGATAGAACCTGTCAAATATCTTCGGCAGATGTTCCGCTGGAATGCCGACACCCGTATCGGCCACCCGCAGCAGCACGGCATCGTGTGTCGCGCTGGCCGAAACCATCACCCGCCCGCCCGCTGGCGTGAACTTGACGGCGTTCGTCACCAGATTGCGCGCCACCTGCGCGATACGTGGTCCATCGGCCAGCACCAGCGGCAGCGACAGCGGCAGATCGACCTCAAGCCGCACACCGGCGTCGTCGGCGAAAAGCTCCAGCTCCTCCACCGTCTCGCGGATCACTGGCGCCAGATCGATCTTCTGGCGGCTCAAGGCGAATTGTCCGGCGTCGCGGCGCGAGATCAGCAGCAGATCGTCCACCAGCGCGCTCAGGTGTTCGCTGCCTGCCCGCGCCCGCCGCAAAAATTCGCCCTGCTCGGTGGTGAGCGCGCCTGCCATGCCAGTGAGCGTCAGATCGAGATAGCCGCTGATCGTTTGCAGCGGCGCCCGCAACTCGTGCGAGACCATCGAGAGGAAGTTCGCCTTCATCTGGTCCATCTCGCGTAGCGCCGTCATATCGCGCCCCACCAGCAGCACACGTGGTCCCTCTGGTCGCAGGATCGGCGTCAGGCTGAAGTCTACAAAGCGTTTGGGAACGCGCCCGCCGCTGGTGTTGGTGTCTGGCCCCCGCTCAACCAGTTCATGGCGCTCAGGTCTCTCGCCGGGCAAAGGAACCGCCAGGAACTCACATTCAATGTGATCGAACGACTGTTGATCACGCAGGGCGCGCGCCAGCAAACAGCCCTGGCCACAGAGGGGACACTCGCCCAGGCTATGGCGTTCGAGGGCGGCGCAAGCGCCGTTGCCCAGCAATTCATCGCGGGGTATGCCCAGCAGCCGGGC
>JBDTAI010000538.1:0-5147 GCA_039924685.1 Ktedonobacterales bacterium | reverse complement strand
CCAGCGCCAAACGCGCGTCGCTTGACGATGCGCGACTCACCCAGGCGGGCGCGGCGATGGGAACGCCCGAATATATGGCGCCGGAGCAGATTCGCAACGCCCCGGTTGGTCCCGCCGCCGATATCTACGCGCTTGGCGCCCTCACCTATGTGATGCTGACCGGCGAGACGCCCTTTGCTGGTGGCTCGGTCGGCGCCGTGCTGGCGCGCCAACTGCGCGAAGCGCCACCACCGCTACGGCCTGCGCGTCCCGAAGTGTCGCCGCGCCTGGAAGAAGCCGTCTTCTGGGCGCTGGCCAAGCATCCAGTGGACCGCCCGCCCTCGGCTGGCGCGTTTGCCCGCGCAGTGCGCGAGGGCAGCCGTGAGCGCACACTCGCCGCGTTTCTGAGCAAGGCGACCGGCCAGCGCGGCGCTATCGCCGGATTCACGGGTATCCCTGGCATTGGTAGTGGCGCCAGTGGTGCAGCGATGGGAGATAGAGTATCGCGCACACCCGCATCTGCAGGCATGTCGCCAGTCCCGCGCGTCGCCAGTGGGACGATTCCGCTGCCGACCGCGCGCAAGAGTGGCCTGCTGGGGGCTACACCAACGGGGTCCGCCGACGGAGTGGCGCTGGGCGGCGATATGCTGGGTTCACGCGCCACAGGCATGCAACCGGCGGGGATGATGAGCAGTGTAGGCAGCGCAGGCACACGCGCAAGCGTCGCCGATCCACGTCTGGCAGGCGCCGATCCGGCTGACGCAACGCTCTATGAGGGCAATTATACAGGCGTGGCGACTG
Source organism: Ktedonobacterales bacterium (assembly GCA_039924685.1). GTDB lineage: Bacteria > Chloroflexota > Ktedonobacteria > Ktedonobacterales > JADMIN01 > JBDTAI01. The sequence continues at coordinate 4,367 of JBDTAI010000538.1, read as the reverse complement.
CGCGTGGCGTGGCGGGGGGGGGCGGACGCCACGACGCTCTACCACCCATCGGAGGGTTTGCCGGTCAGGCGCCTGCTTGGCCGGGGCGAGGCGCCAATAGCAGGCCCAACCGCCGCCCGATAGGCTGGTTGCTGCCCATTACCAGCGCCGCCGCGTTGATCCTGGTCTTGATCGCTGCGCTCGCCTTTACCAACTTTCTCAGCGGCGCCAGCAGCGGCAGTCCCTTTGGATGGCCGTTTGGGTCAGGCCAGACATCGGCCAACAGTACGCCAACTGTGCATATGACGCCGACGCCGACCGTCACACCAAGTCCCAGCCCGACGGCGACGCCAGTAGCCCCCGCCAACTGGCTCACCATCTCGCCACAGTCCATCAGCCTGGCGTGCAAAGGCGCCAAGAAATCAGCGACGCTCTATCTGGTGAATCTGGGGCCAGAGAAGATACAGTGGCAGGCGCAGGTTCCAGACCACCCTGGTGTGCAGCTTTCGACAGACCACGGCGAGTTGGAGCATGATCAGCGCGTGGCTATCCAGGTGACGAATAGCAGCCTCGTCTCCCGCTCGGGAACGATTACCTTCGCCACGGATAACTCCGACGCAGGCCAGCCAGCGACAGTTGACTACACGACCCAGGGATGTTGGTTCTAGGCAGGCGCTGGGTGTTCGGGTCTTGCGGAAAGCAGCCTGGCGAGCTATAAGATATATCCCTGCGTCAACAGCGCCAGAAGTGTCGCTACGCTGAATGCGGCGAGTATCCCCACCGATCAAATCAGGCCGCCAATGACAAGGAAGAAGACTCCGCAGACAAAGCGCTTGTCACCACGCCGAGGAGAATCTGTCGCGCCGCCACAGTCCCGTGAAACCGGTGGGTAAAGGTCGCAAACATCGGGGCGAAAATCGACAGTGGCGCAAGAAGGCCGCTCACCAGCGGGCCGAGCATGGGCGCTATGGCAGTCAATCCCAGCACAAATCCGGTGGCCACCACCATGCGCGCCGGAAATTCCCAGGTGGGCTCTTTGACCTTGTCTACCTGCGCCTGCCGTTTCGGCCACTGGCGCAGTACGAGCAAGAACACGCTGACCACTCCCGCAAAGATAACTGCCAGTGGCGCCGTACTATGCGCGAAGGCAGCGGTGGCGGCGAAGAACACACCCCACCTGACAAGCCAGCAGATCAACCAGTTGAAGCGCAGAGAGAGCCAGGCATAGGTCAGACAAAAGAGCTCCTGCGACACAAACCCCAGCAGAATACCCTGCGCTGCATGGGCAGCGAAGCGCGTCTCCAGCTCGATGGCGAGGAACAGGGTGAGCGGCGCCGATGTCAGAGGCAACCCGATCAGTCAGCCGCTGACACGTGCGCCCCAGCGGCGACCCGCCAGACTGACGAGGCCGACGAAGAGTGGCGTCAGGAGCAGTTTGAGCGCAAGCGTCGGCATGCGACTCTCCGTTCTCCCTCCTGAAATCATCAACTCCCAGCAATGGCAGAGGCGCCCCCGACGAACGAACGCCAGCATAGGCGTGTTCATTGGCGAGCGCCACACTGGCGCCAGTCACTCACGCATAGCGCCTTCAGGCCCCATCCGTCGCGTGCGCCGACCCTTCAGGGCCGCGATGATCTCCCCACCGTGCGCCGGGCATTGATGCCCGCGATCCCCCACTCCCTTACGCTTGCGCGCCATCAGTGGAGGCGCCGCCAGCGGCAACGGGCTGCGCGTCGAGCGCGCGGGCCAGTATCTCGGAGATGTCTTCGACTGCGAAGTGATCGCTGGCATCGACGGCCTTGATGCCATCCTCGAACATCGTGATGCAGAAGGGACAGGCGGCGGCCATCGCATCGGCGCCAGTACTGAGCGCCTCCTCCACACGGGTGTTGTTGATGCGCTTGCCGATCTTCTCTTCCATCCAGACACGCCCGCCGCCGCCGCCACAACAGAAGGAGCGGTTGCGGTTGCGCCGCATCTCGGTCACGCCGTCGCTATTGATCACGTTCAACACACGGCGCGGCTGGTCATAGACGCCGTTCCATCGCCCAATGAAGCAGGGATCGTGATAGGTCAACTTGCGCCTGTCAAAGCCAACGGGCAGCTTCAACTGGCCCGTCGAGATCAACCGATCAATGAACTCAGTGTGGTGGATCACCTCGAAATTGCCGCCAAGCTGCGGATATTCGTTCTTGATGGTGTTGAAGCAGTGCGGGCAGGTCGCCACCACCGTCTTGACGTTGTAGGCGCGACCCGGCTCGACCCCCACGCCGGCGTGGGTTACGGTTGCGGTGGGCGCGCTATGGCCGTTGGCGTCGTTGTGGTTGCTGGCGCCGTTGGTTCCATTCGCCGCTGCTTTGCCATCGGTTGCGCCCTTGCCAAAGCCGTAGCCGTTCAGCGTCTCGATATTCTGCTGGGCGAGCATCTGGAAGAGATATTCGTTGCCGATGCGGCGCGCGGGATCGCCAGTGCAGCTTTCCTCCGGCCCCAGAATGCCGAAGCGCACGTTCGCCGCCTGCATCACTTTGGCGAAGGCGGTGGCCACTTTGCGGTTACGCGCATCGAACGATCCCATGCAGCCGACCCAATAGAGCACCTCCACATTGGGGTCTTCGGCCAGCGTCGGAACATTCAGGCCAGCCGCCCACTCGGCGCGGGTGTCGTTGCTGATCTCCCAGGGATTCTGGTTGCGCTCGAGATTGTTGAAGAGCGGCATCACCTCCTGCGGGAAGCTGCTCTCTTCCAGCACCAGATAGCGGCGCATATCCTCAATCTTCTGCACATGCTCGATGGAGACCGGGCAGATTTCGACACACGCGCCACAGTTGGTGCAGGCCCACAGCGAATCCAGCGGAATCAGGCCACCCACCATCGGCTCGCGCTTGGCTTGCTCCTCATCCTCGTTGTGGCTGACGAGCGGCATCTTGGCCGAGGCGAATACCTCTTCCTTCACCGCAAGGATGATCTCTTTGGGGCGCAGCGGCTTGCCAGTGGCGAGCGCCGGGCAGACGCTGTTGCACCTGCCACACTCGGTGCAGGCGTAGCCGTCCAGCAGTTGTTTCCAGGTGAACTGGTTAACCTTGTGAACGCCGTAGTCCTCGCGCTCTTCGATGTTTTCGATGGGCTGAAGCGCGCCTATTGGGCCAAAGTTGCGGAAGAAGACGTTGAAGGGGGTCGCCAGCAGATGCAGGTGCTTCGAGTAGGGGATGTAGACAAGGAAGCCCACCACCATAAGCACATTGGCCCACCACGACACATCGGCGAGCGCGATGGCTGCGCGAGTGGGGATGCCGCCAAACGCAGGCGCCACCACTGCGCCAAAGGGTGTCCAGGCGGCGCCGTTGGTGGCAACGTAGCTGAAGACCTCGAAGAAGAACAGGGTCACGAGCACTAGCGCGATCATGCCGAGGATCGTGAAGGCGTCGGCCATGCCGTGGCCCTGGCTTTGGAGCTGCTTGGGACGCAGCACCACACGGCGATAGGTGAAGGCGATCAGCGCCAGCGCCGCCATGAAGACGAAGAAGTCGAGCAACACAGCGAAGGCGCGCCCAATCGCCCAGCCGCTATCGCCTGTGAGGAAGGGTATCTGGAAGCCGACGCCCATCGCCCACAGGTTGAGCGCATCCAACTGGATGATGATGAAGCCCCAGAATGTGAAGAAGTGGGCAACGCCGGGTAGCGGATCGCGCAGCACGCCGCGCTGGCCCAGCACCATCAGTGTGAAATATTTGACGCGGTCGCCAAGATGATTGAAGCGGTTTTCAGGCCGCCCGGCGAGCATCAGGCGAACGAGCGTGCGGATGCGCAAGGCAAAGATCACCCACGCCGCGATCAGCACGATGGCGAAGATGATTGCCCCGATGAGACCGCCTGAAGGGATGAACGGGGGGACCATAAACTGCTCCTTTGGCGAGCCGGGCCAGCGGGTAAACCCGCTGGCCGAGGGCGACTCACTGGCCTTTGCGCTGCTTGACGAGCTGGGTGAGCTGCGGGATGATCACGTTGAGGTCGCCGACCACGCCCAGGTCGCAGAAGCCGAAGATTGGCGCCTCTTTGTCCTTGTTGATGGCGACGATGAGCTTCGAGGATCCCATGCCCGATTTATGCTGCACGGCGCCAGAGATGCCGATAGCGATGTAGACGGCTGGCTTGACGGTTTTGCCGGTCTGCCCCACCTGATACGCATAGGGAATCCAGCCATCATCCACGGCAGGACGCGAGGCGCCAACCGTCGCGCCCAGCGCCGTGGCGAGGTCTTCGATCTGAGCGAAGCCCGCCGGGCCGCCAAGACCACGCCCACCGGAGACGATGATCTGCGCCTCTTCGAGCTTGGACTGATTGGCGGCGGGCTGCCAGTAGTCGTGGCCGTCAGCGGCTTTGGCGAGATG
>JBDTAI010000537.1:0-25297 GCA_039924685.1 Ktedonobacterales bacterium | reverse complement strand
CTTGCGCTAGTCCATTTACACCCTGTACTATAGCATATGAAGCGTACAGGTGAAAGAGCGGGCGGCGGAGCTTTGTGGCCTGAAGGCCACGGGTAATCCTGGCGGGGGCGTTGATGATGAGGCCCGGTGGCCCCATGCGCCACAATCGCACGTCATACCACGTCATACCACGTCATACAATGAACGATAACAAACACGAGAGGATGTCTTCCATGGCCGAAACACCCCCAATGCCCGCCGCGCTGGCGGAGCGCATCGAGGCAAGTAAATTATCGAAGATTCGCAGGCATGCCGAACGCGCCGTGCCGGATCAGGTGGAGGCGATCCTGAACGCCGGGCGGGTGGCGCATGTAGCCTATGCGATTGACGGCCAGCCCTATATGCTGCCGTTCACCTATTCCTATGCGGATGGGCGGCTCTATCTGCATGGCGCGCCCGCCAGCCGCACCATCAAGGCGTTGCGCGCGGGAACTCCAGTCGCCGTCGAGATCACGATCCTCGATGGACTGATCGCCTCGCGCGAGGCGCAGTCGCACTCGATGAACTATCGTAGTGTGGTGGTGTTTGGCCGCGCCGAGCTCGTGGCCGATCTGGCGGAGAAGCGCGCCGCGCTCGAAGAGATGACGCTGCGCTATTTTCCCGACCGGCAGGCGGGCCGCGACTATACTCCCGCGCCTGATAACCACCTGCGCGCCGTGGACCTGCTGGTGGTGGCGATTGACGAGGTGAGCGCCAAGTCGCGCATCGGCGGACCGCGTGGCCCACAGGATGGCGATGAGAACGCTTTTGGCTCGGCCTTCGTCGTCACCCTGCCAGAAATGGATGTGTAAGGTATGGAACAATCACCACCAGCACAGACGCCGCCGATGGCGTCTGTCACACTAGAGGAACTCGCGGCGATACATGCGCAGGCAGGCAAGCTCTATCATGAGTTCCTGCGTGTCCCAACGATGAGCGCAGGCCTCTATCGCCTCGCCGCCGGAGCCAGCGATCCGCAACTGCCGCACAGCGAAGATGAACTCTATTACATCATCAGCGGGCAGGCCAGCATCCAGGTGGGCGAGACGGATACGCCTGTCGCGGCGGGATCGCTGGTCTTTGTGGCGGCACATGTCGAGCATCGTTTCCACGACATCAGCGAAGAACTGAGCGTGCTGGTGTTCTTTGCCCCCGCCGAATATTCACAGCGGGTGGATGGCTAGCGCGTTGAGGCTGGAACTGTGCGCTGCGCCGTTTGTGGCTGGGCAGACTGGATGGACTGGCCCGTCTGCACAGCGGCGAAATCCTTACGGTAGTCAGGGGCCAGCGTGCCAAAGAGGTAATCCCAGATCAGCGTATAGAAGCCAAGGTTGTAGGCGCCGTCCTCGTGATGTTCCGCGTGGAAGGTGCTAGTGGAGATCAGCCGCAGCACAGGCGACTTCACCCAGCCGGCGGGCAGCGGCTCGACGCCAAGATGCCCCATCATGCCAAAACCAAGATTCAGGGCGAGGTAGAGCGCGATGCCAAGCCATGACGCCGAATAGAGCCACATGACCACAAGCCAGAGCACGCCGAAGCCCAGCGTCTCCAGGGGATTCATCACGAAGAGGGTGAGCGGGCGGGGATGGTCGTAGCGGTGGTGGGTGACGTGCATCAGCGGGAAGAGCCAGCGCTGATGCACGATGCGATGTAGCCAGTACATCGCAAAATCCATCAGCAGCAGCAGCACGATGGTATCGAGCGGCGTGCGCCAGCCAAGCTGCGCGCCCACATGAATGATTCCCACTCGCCAGAGCGCGACACCCACGAAGGTGATCAGCGTATTCGCCGCGACACACCCGGCGGCAAGCGCGATCTCGCGGCGCGTGATCGGTGGAGGCGCAGGAGTGATCGGTTTGCGGCAATAGAGCTTCACCAGCAGATGACCAAGCGCCAGCGTCAGCGCGAAGCTGACGACATTGGCAAGGAGAACCCAGAGCGCCGCCTGAGAGAGCGGCATCCTATACAGCGCCACAAGTGGACCGGGCATCGCCGCGCCTCCTTCATCATCGCCATATGACTACCACCTCGTTGGGTCGCAATCCCCAGCATGCTATAGCCCGCTAGCCCAAGTATAGCACCTTTCAAGGTTGGGAGCGCCTACCCCTACATGCCTGGCGCTGCGTGTTTCTGGCCAGCCAGCATGCGGCGGCGTTCGACGATTACCCGTTCGGGATAGTCGCTAAAGAGGCCATCCACACCCCAGCCGATCAGGCGGCGGACGGTGGCCGGACGGTTGGCCGTCCAGACGTTGACGCGCAGGCCCGCCCCATGCGCCAATAGCACAAGCGCCGCGCTGGCGAGGCTGACGCCGGGGTGGATCGCCTCCGCCTGCAACTCCAGCGCGCGGTCCACCATCGCCTGCGGTCGCCACTCACGGTCGCCATAGAGTGCGGCGACGCGCAGCCAGGGAATGCGCCGCTTGATCTCCTCCACAGCAGGCAACTCGAACGACGAGACAAGCAAGCCGGTTCGAAATGGATCGTCCTCGGACAGCGCCTCAATCACTGGCGCCACCGCCTGCGCTGTCCCTACCGACTCCGCGACCGACTCGCCTTTGATCTCCAGGTTGAGTGCGCCACCACGCCGCCGCGCCAGCGCCAGCGTCTCATCCAGTGTCGGGATGCATTGTGGGATACGCCAGCGGGCGCCAGCATCCAGCGTCCGCAGCGTGGCGAGGTCGAGCGTCGCCACTGCGCCACGCCCATTGGTGGTGCGGTTCACCGTGCCATCGTGGAGAATGACGAGTTCACCGTCACTGCTGCGCTGCACGTCGCACTCGATGGCCTCGGCGCCCAGGTCGAACGCCATCTCGAAGGCCAGCAGCGTGTTCTCAGGCGCATGGCCCCGCGCGCCACGATGGGCATAGCACACAGGCGCTATGTTCACATCCATAGGCATACCCAACTCATGCAATAGCGTAGGTCTGTGGCTCTGGCAGTGGTTCGCCATGCGCCAGACGCGGCGCGATCAGCCCTTCCACCAGTTCTCTGCCACGCGCCAACGCCTCTTCATGGCTCGATCCATGTGTATGGACCAGATTACCCCACTATGGCAAACTGACGATAGAGAGATGATCCTCATCCGACCACTGGATGACAATCGAATAATGCAGCATTTCGCTCATGGCGGTCTCCCGTTTCTGCCTATTCTACACCATACGCTGTCTGACGCTCCATCTGAATCGCAGGGCTGCCCCGGCTGATCGGTGAAAGCGACGGGCCGCAGGTGGTACAATCGCAGGTAGCGCATAGCATGTATACAAGTAAGAACATACAAGCAAAGGAGCGAGACAAGATGCGAAGCAAAGTTACCGTCGTCGGCGCCGGAAACGTGGGCGCAACGCTGGGCCAGCGCGTCGCCGAGCGCGATTACGCCGATGTGGTGCTGGTGGATGTCATCCCTGATATGCCGCAGGGCAAGGCGCTCGACATCCTCGAAGCGGGGCCGGTGCTCGGCTACGACTCGCTGGTGATTGGCGCCAACGGCTACGACGAGACCGCCCACTCGGATGTGGTGGTGATTACGTCGGGCATCGCGCGCAAGCCAGGCATGAGCCGCGACGACCTGATCCGCACCAATCAGAGCATCGTGACACAGGTGACGCAGGAGATCGTGAAGCGCTCGCCTAACGCCATCCTGATCTGCGTGACCAACCCGCTCGATGCGATGGTGCAGCTTGCCTATAAGGTGAGCGGCTTTCCCAAGCAGCGTGTGCTGGGCATGGCGGGCGTGCTGGATACTGCGCGTTTCCGCACCTTCATCGCGCAGGAACTTGGCGTCTCGGTGCGCGATGTGCAGGCGTTCGTGCTGGGCGGGCATGGTGATACGATGGTGCCACTGGCGCGACTTTCCACTGTGGCGGGCGTCCCTCTACCCCAACTGATTCCTGCCGACCGTCTCGAACAGATCGTGCAGCGCGCCCGTGATGGTGGCGCGGAGATCGTCAACCTGCTGAAGCAGGGCAGCGCCTATTATGCGCCCTCCGCCTCGGTGTTGCAGATGATTGACTCGATCCTGCTGGACAAGAAAATGATCATGCCTTGCTCGGTGTATCTCGAAGGTGAGTATGGCATCAATGGTCTCTTCGTGGGGGCGCCTGCCAAGCTGGGCGCCGGTGGTGTGGAGCAGGTCATCCAGCTTGAACTGACCGCCGAGGAGCGCGCCGCCCTGCAAAAGTCCGCCGACTCGGTGCGTGAACTGATCGGCGTGATGGGCATCTAGCGCCACGTGTGATTCGCCTGATTCAATGACAATCTACCCCAAAAATGCACAGCTCCTTTCCGCATGAGAGAGGGGCTTTCTTTATGTCCGCAAGGCCATGCGTACTCGTATTGGCGCATTCGCATGCCCTGTCGCTAGCTCTCGCGCTATGGCAAGCTGAAAAGCCTGCTCGTGAGGACATCCACCTGCCAGCCGCTGGTAGCGCGTATCAGGCGCATGGCGCCGTTGGTATCATTCAGGCTGTCAGATGGACCGGCGCTGATGCTATAGCGCATCTGAAGGATCGTCGCGTCACTCAATACCGTGAACGCGGGACCAGTGCAGGCTGGTTCGCACGCCGTCAGGTGGGCCTTCTGGCTGGCGCTGTCAAACTGATCGATACTCACCTGTTGCTGCGTCCGTGACGAGAGCAAGGTATAGACGCCCAAGGTATAGGCGCCATCGCAGTTTCCCGCAATCTCCAGCGCGCAGAAGTGTTGGGCGGTATTGTCTACCGAGGCGTTGTCTGCCACCAGGCTGATCGCATATATACGGTGGGGACAGCGATCACAAGGGCCAGCAATACAACGCCCCACCAGGGGAGACGCCATCTCGGCGACGGGTCATGCGGTCCGCGCTGCGCCAACGGGCGATCACGCTGCTGGATGCTTGACCTTGAAGAACATTCTATCTGGCGGATGCGCGAGCGCTCGACGTTTTCGCCGCCGGAGATCGTCACTGCCATGTGAAGAAAACAGTGAAGGCGCCGTCGCCAGTTTGGCCCGCTGAATGCGTAACCGCCCGTAGTATGAACGAGTCGTTGGGCGAAATCGGGAGCGAGCAGCGGGAAGGATGCGCGACGATGGTGACGGAGCGGGCGCACACGGGACGACAGGCGGCTGGCCAGCGACAGGGGCAGCCAGCGCAGGCAGGCAAAGCCGCAGGCGTTAAGCCGCACACCGGCGGGGGGCAGGGAAAGCAGGCGACACTGGATCGCGCGCTCATTGACTGGTGGCGCTCCCTCGCGCCGCGCACACAACGCGGCTACATCGGCGGATTGCTGGCGCTGGTGGCCAGCGTTGGGCTGGTGGGGATGGTGACATCCGCCACGGCAGGGACGCAGTCACACACCACACCACTGGCGCTGATCGGCGCCTTCTGCTGGCTGCTCTATGGCTGGGGCGCCTATCCATTGCTTGCGCTGCTGGCGATCACAGGCGTGGTATGGGTGATCGAGGCGACGGTTGGGCGGGCGCTGACGCGGCGCTGGATCGCGGCGCAGGCGTTGCTGCTGTGGCTGACGCTTGAAGCTGCCTCACGGCTGTATCTTGGTGGCGCGACGGGTGGCCTGGCCGGCGCGGCGCTGGTGGCGCCTTTCACCCACATCCCCCTCTGGCTGGCGCGCTCGTTGCTGACCCTCCTGATCGCCTGGCTGGTCTTCGCCGTCATCGGCATCACCTGGGCGCAGGTGGGTATGGGATTACAGATGGCAGTACGGTTTGCGCACCTTGGCGCCCGACACAGCGGGCGAGTGGCCGGGCTGACCGTCTACCACACACGGCGCCATGCCGGACCACGCCTCACACGCTGGCGTGATGCGCTGATCGATCGGCTGATGCGTCATGACGCTACAATCGTTCACACGCCCGCATCGCTGGTTGGCGCACAATCCCTAACCAGGGCGCCATTGGCGCAAGGGAACCCGCCTACCAGGCGGACAAAACAGGCGCTGCGCGCTCCGCAGGCCGCCTACGATATCCCTGATCTCTATGGCGATATGGCCGATCTGTCGCCATACGTCGCCACGCTCGCTCCACTGGCGGTGACTGATTCAGCCGCAGGTATCGTGGCGCACGGCAGCGATCAGACGCTCCCCGCGCAACCCGCACAGGCGGCGAATATTGTCAATGCCAATGGATCGGTGAAGAAATCAGCGGCTGTTCCATTGACGCCGAATGAGCGTGATGAGAGCGAAGCGGCGCCCTTCACGCCAGCGCTCGCGATCTCCTGGCGCCTGCCCACACCCGATCTGCTGGGTCCGCTGCCCAGCGCCGATGGGCGAGATGGCGCGCTTGATATGCAGGAACTGACCGCCCGCCTGCAACAGACATTGCGCAGTTTTCGAGTGGAGGCCGAGGTGCGCCCCGAAGACGCCAGCGTTGGCCCGACCGTGATCCGCTTCGGCATCCGTCCGACCGAGCGCCCCAAACGCGACGCCCAGGGACGCATTGTGCGCGACGAGGAGGGCAGGCCGATCATTGTCCGCACGCGTGTCAGCCGCATTCTCAGCCTGCAAGACGATCTGGCGCTGGCGCTGGCGGTTCCCAGCCTGCGTATGGAGGCGCCCGTTCCTGGTCAGCCGTATATCGGGCTGGAAATGCCCCGCCCAGACGCTGCGCCAGTAACTCTGCGCGCCCTGCTGGAAAGCGTCAGCGACGATCAACAGGCCGATCAGCAGGCAAGGGCGCATCTAGGTTTGTCGCTGCCACTGGGATGTGACGTGACGGGCGCGCGGCGAGCGATTGATCTGGCTGCCTGCCCACATCTGCTGGTGGCGGGCGCGACAGGCGCTGGCAAGAGTGTCTGCCTCAACGCCTGCATCGCCGCATTGCTGATGCGCTTCACCCCGCGCGAACTGCGGTTGTTGCTGATTGATCCCAAGATGGTGGAGTTGACCGCGTATGACGGGACGCCGCACCTGCTCAGGCCGGTGATCACGCAACCCAGCGAGGCCGTTGGCGCGCTGCGGGATGCGCTGGCCGAGATGGAGCGGCGCTATCGCCGCTTTGCCCGCCTCGGCGTGCGCAACTTCGACGGCTACGAACAGCGCGTGCGTCAGCAGCAGCAGGCAAACGCAGCTGTGCCCGGCGACATGCCATCCACCGAAACGCCATTGGAACAGTTACCACGGATTGTGATCGTGATTGACGAACTGGCGGACCTGCTGGCGACCTCCGGCGAGGTGGAGGGGCAGCTTGTGCGGCTGGCGCAGTTAGCGCGTGGCGTGGGCATCCACCTGATCGTCGCCACGCAGCGCCCCTCAGCGGACATCCTCATCGGCGCGCTGAAAGCCAACATTCCTGCGCGCATCGCCTTCCTGGTCAGTTCCGCCGTAGATTCGCGTGTGATCCTCGATTGCGGCGGCGCGGAGAAGCTGCTGGGACGCGGCGATATGCTGTTCCTGGCGCCCGACGCCGCCAAGCCCGAACGCATCCAGGGCGCCTATGTCAGCGATGAGGCGGTGATCCGGCTGGCGCGGTTCTGGCGCAAGCAGGCGATGTTGTCCCCAACGACCTCGCATCCCGCGAAACTGGCATCCGGGAACGCCGGGAACGGTGGGAACGCGACGCCTATGCGCTATGCTAACGCGACGGTCAAGCCGTATCAGGCAAGTTCTGCCGGGCAGGCGCCATCAACATCCCCAACGCTGCGCCCATTGCCGCCATTGCTGCACAGGCAGGCGCCCACTGCCTGATATACTCCATCGCTTCTGGGTATGTCGCTTGCATGTCGCTATTGCTTCGTTAATCACGTTAGCGGGGATTGTGTAGCGTTTCAACGGCATACTCAAACGGGTGCGCAGGGGGATCATATGGGGCGGGCGCAGGCGGAGCAGCGTGAACAGCCAGCCGACAGGAATCGCGCGATGTCTCGCTGGAGTCGCTGGAGTCGCTGGAGTCGCTGGAGTCGCTGGCTCGCAAGACGCGCATGGCTGCCCTGGCTGACGACGCTGATCCTGATCGCGGGCGCCCCCTGGCAGCTTGGCGAACCGAATGGCGACCTCTATCAATATCGCTGCTTCGCGCTGGCTTTCTGGCGTGGCAGCGCCGTCGCCGCTCATGCCGCCCACTGCGTCGGGCGCCTGCCATCCGGCGCATTTCCACCGTTGCGTGTGCTGCCGCTGGAGTATCCGCCGCTGGCGCTGATCCCGTTCTCGATCCCACTGCTCTTTGGCGGAGCTGCCAGTGTTACCGCCTATGTGCTGGCCTTCAATGCGCTGATGCTCGTCTGTCTGGGCGCCACCGCCTGGGTGATCTGGCGCACTGATCAGTGTCGCAGCAACCCTACACACCCTATCGGCGCGACAAACGCTACGTCCCTCTATCTGCTCTGGCTGGCGCTTGGCGCAACCACGATTGCGCTGGTACGCTTCGATGCGCTGCCTGCGCTGCTGACGGTGATTGCGCTGCTGGGGGCATGGCGGCGACCCACGCGCTGGCCCTATGCGCTGCTGGCGCTGGGGACGCTGCTCAAGCTCTATCCGGCGCTGCTGATCGTCTTCCTCGCTATCTGGGACTGGCGACGCGCGCACGCCAACGACCGCCATGTAGCAGACGCCGCTATACATAGGGCGCCCCACACGGATCGCTATACCTGGTTGCTTGGTCCTGCGCTGGCGGCTGGTCTGCTGCTGCTGGTCCAGGGCGCGGCTGATGCGCTGACGCGGCAGCGTGGGGCGCCGTGGCTGACGGTGCAGAGCAGCCGCCCGCCGCAGATAGAAAGTACGGCGGCGGGGCTGCTCTGGCTGTGGGCAGTGGTGACGGGGCGCGGCGGGAGTATTCGCGCAGTGAGTGTGCAGCGGTCGCTGGCGTTCGTCGCAGCGCCGGGAACACTGCTGGCGCGGCTGACGCTGGCGCTGGCATTGCTGGCCATCGCGTGGGCGGCCTGGACGCTGCTACGTGGCCATCTTGCGCCAGTACGCGCCATCACGGGCGCGTTGCTGGCATTGCTGGCGGGCGCAGCCATCTTCAGCCCGCAGTATCTGCTGTGGGCCTCGCCGCTACTGGCGCTTGCCTGCTGGGAGGCCAAAACCCGTCAAACGTCAAACACCACAGATCACAAGACGCAATCATGGCCTCCTTGGCATCATGGGCGGCATATCGCCCTCGCCTGGACTGGAGCGTGTGTGCTCACGACGCTGATCTACTCAGTCGGCTATCTGATCGCGCTGCCCGCGCACACCGGCGCCCCACTGGCGTTGTTCATGGTGTGGGTGATTGCGCGCGATGCGTTGGTCTGGTATACGGCAGGCGCGTTGCTCTGGCCGGAACGCATATAGAGCGTGCAACGTTTACCGCTTACAGGATGCGGTGGAGGAAATCCTGCGTGCGCTTCTGCTGTGGCGCGGTGAAAATGTTCGCTGGGGCGCCTTCTTCGACGATCACGCCGCCATCCATGAAGATCACACGGTCGGCCACCTCGCGCGCAAAACCCATCTCGTGTGTCACCACCACCATCGTCATGCCCTCGTCGGCAAGCTGGCGCATCACGGCCAGCACCTCACCCACCAGTTCAGGGTCCAGCGCCGAGGTTGCTTCGTCGAAGAGCATCAGCTTGGGGTCCATCGCCAGCGCGCGGGCAATCGCCACCCGCTGCTGTTGTCCACCAGAGAGGCGCGCGGGGTAGGCGTCGTCTTTCTCCGCCAGTCCCACTTTGGCGAGCAGCGCCCGCGCCTTCGCCTCCACCTGGTCATGCGGCTCATGCTTGACCTGAATCGGCGCCTCCATCACGTTTTGCAGCGCCGTCATGTGGGCAAAGAGGTTGAACCGCTGGAACACCATGCCAATCTCTGCGCGCACACGGGCGATATTCGCCTCGCTATCCTCCACCAGCTTGCCGTCGGGCATTTCACGGTAGCCGATCATCTGCCCCTCGATGTAGATGCGCCCGCTGGTGATCTTTTCCAGGTGGTTGAGGCAGCGCAGGAAGGTGGTCTTGCCAGAGCCACTTGGCCCGATGACCACCACCACCTCGCCCTTGCGCACCTGCATCGAGACTCCACGCAGCACCTGATTGTGATGGAAGTATTTATGCACGTTCTGCGCATCCACCATTGGTAGGTCGCTTGCGCCGCCGTTGGTTGTGGGTGTCGTCGCCATCTATCAATCTCCTCTGATCTGCCATATTTGCCTCATGATAAAGAGCTACGGCAATTGTTAGCGCCGGTCGCCTTGTATGACGGGCGGAACCCCTGCCACGGTGCCGGGGATCGCTGGCGCTGTCTCCACACCGCGCCCGATCCCCATCAGTCGTTCCCACCAGCGCGTGTTGCGCAACGCCGGATCGAGGCTGGAAGCGCCCAACCGCCGCTCGATAACGCTCTGGATGAAGCCCCATACCGTCGTCAGCACGAGATACCAGATCGAGGCAGACACCAGCAGTTCCAATCCGCGGAAGGAGGGGTTGCCAAGCTGCTTGGCGGCGCCAAGCAACTCGTAGAAGGAGATGTCTGAAATCAGTGCGGTTGTCTTGAGCATGTTGTTGAACTCGTTGCCCAGCGGCGGCACGATCACGCGCATCGCCTGTGGCAGCACGATACGCCGCATGCCTTGGGCATAGGTCATGCCAAGCGACCGCGCGGCCTCCATCTGACCTATATCCATCGAGTCAATGCCGGCGCGGACGATCTCAGACATATAAGCGCCTTCGTTGAGCGAGAGCGCCACTACCCCTGCCAGAAACGAATCGAGGAAAAATAGTTCGGGCGTAAACCCAATCGCGCCAAAGAAGTCGAAGTTGCGTAGCGGAACTGCAATGCCCAGGTAGGGTAATGCGAGATACAGGAAGAGGATTTGCACCAGCAGCGGCGTGCCGCGATAAAACCAGATATAGGCATCGGCGAAGAAGCGCATCGGCGCGAAGCGCGAACGGCGCAGGAAATAGAGCACCAGTCCGATCACCGTCCCGGCGAATTGCGAGATGACAGAAATGAGTACCGTGAAGATCAGTCCCTGGATAATCAGCGGCTTGAAGAGGGATGGCAGCACGATCCCCCAGTCGAAGTGATGATAAAACGCAAGTATCTGATTCATGCTCACCTGCCATCCTGTCGCATCAATAGCGTGCATGTGTGCGGATTCACTACCTCGGCGATGCGAGGCATCGTCTCAGGAGAGATTCGCTGAATCACACCCAGGACTCTGCGCAGACACCATGCCGGAGTCGCGCGTGCGCGCTCTTTTCGTAGCCCTATTGTGCCACACACATGCAAGCACGTTGCCAAGCAGTGTCGTATGCCATGCGCCTGGCACAGGCTTACCATGCAGGGGCGGCTGGTAGAAAGCAAAGTCCCCTCCCGTGTTGGGAAGAGACTCTGCTCCTGCGGCTCATGTTCCGCTCTTCTGCTTTTGGCTGATCTTGAGACTAGGAGAGCGCCGGATAGGCGCCGCTCTGCTGGCCCCACTGCGTGAGAATCTTGAGGTACGTGCCGTCGCTGCGCATCGCATTGAGCGCATCGGTGACGGCCTGCTGAAGCGCGGCGTTGTCTTTGCGCATGACGATACCCTCCGGCGAGGGAGTGACCGTCACAGGGCCAACCTGAAGGCTGGTGTTGAGCTTGGCATAGTAGCCTGTTACCGGCGAGTCCTGATAGCTGGCGTCGGCGTTGTTGCTGACTACCTGCTGCACCACCACGGTCTGGTCGGCGAAGTGCAGAATCTTGATCTTGTTGCTCTTGCAGACCGGCTTCTGGCCCGATGTGCCATCGCCGGTGCCATTGGCGTCGTTGACCTCGCCCTGCTCGACGGTGTTATCCTGCACGGCGATGGTGTGGCCGCAGAGGCTCGAGAAATCCGCCGTGAAGCCCTTCGGGTTGCCCGACGGCACCAGCAGTGATTCGCCCGCTGTGAAGTAGGGAATCATATTCACCTTCTGCTCACGGTCGGAGTTGATAGTGAAGGACGAGATAGACATATCGTACCGCTGCGAGCCGAGCGCCGGGCCAGAGATGTCGGGGATGATCGAGCCGAAGTCGGCCTTCTGGATGCTGGCGGTGAGGCAGAGGCGCCGCGCGATCTCGCGGGCGAGGTCCATGTCATAGCCGATGAACTGGGTGGGGTTGTTGGGGTCGGCGTACTCGGCGGGGGCGTAGGTGGTGTCGCTGGCGACGGTCAGCTTGCCGGAGTTGACCAGATGCCAGCTTGCCGTTGTGCTGGCCGAGGGGCATGTCACCGGCGGGCCACCTGTGGAGGATGTGCCACCACCGCCGAAGCCACAGCCAGACAGTCCCATGGCCAACAAGGCGCCCATCAGACTGGCGAAAAAGAAACCACGCGCCCACCGGCTACCGCCGGGTCGCGCCTCAGATCGCAAATGTACTTGCATGCGTCGCATCTCCCTGTTTGCCCAGGCATCCCGTGCCACGGCGCCTCGCTGGCGTCTCCGGGCAGCGCGGGATGCTGCGCCAAGAATGAGTAGCAGGACACCATCAAACTGCCAGCGCCTGTGAAAGAACACGCAATGACGAGGAGGAAGATCAACCGGAGTGAACAAGCATGCCTTCAACGCCTGATGCGCGTGCGCGGCAGATGCGTCGGGCGCTGGGAATGTCGTGCTGTCATGTCCGAACGAAGCAATGGCAGAGATGGTACTGAAGGTACGTTACCACGCGTCGGTTTCTCACACAAGAGCCATGCTAAATGATGCAAATGCGTTAGGCTCCTATGCAGGAAGAGCGGCATACAGACATCGGGATAGACACATGTGAGCGTAGCGCAGGGGCAACGACGGCCGTGCGGATCGGCTTCCGGCCAATCGCACAGCCGCTCCCGCGCAGACCTGCGGCTCATGCGGTGGCGAAGCGCGTGATCACGCGCCCGAAGCGTAGTTCGTCGCCGTCTTTGATGACGGTCGGCGTCTTGGGTTCCAGCTTCTGCCGGTTGACGAACGTGAAGTTGGTGCTGTTGAGATCCTCGATGAGATACTGGCCGCCCTGGCTGTAGATTTTGGCGTGCAGGCGTGAGACGCCGCCCTCTTCGCCGCCATGCGGTGTCAGGTCCACATCGGGATAAATGTTGCTGATGGGGTCTTCGCGCCCAACCAGCGCCTCGCTCTTGCCAGAGAGATCAATCGTGGTGTTATCCGACTCGATGATCAGCTTGGCCACACCAGCGGGCGCCATTGGCATAGCGGGAGCGACAGGCGGGGCGGGGGTCGCCACGGGCGCGGCGGCATAGTCGGGTGTGGCGCCAATCGCCATCGGCGCGGCCCCACCCAACTGCTCGCCACACTCGTCGCAAAAGGCCGAGCCGTCGGGGTTTTCATGCCCCTGTGAGCAATAGACAGACATGCGAAATGTCCTCCTTAGATTGTCGCGCATCTATGGCGTCAGGGCGCAGAGGCATGCGCGCACACCTCACTGAGTCGTGGTCAAAGCCTGATGTATCTCGTCGTGCGCTGCACATGCGCGCAGACTGTTACCACCAGCATATCACACGCTGCTACCCATGCGCCCTGGTCGAACCGCTAGTCGAACCGCTGGGTGAGCTTGCGCGTCTTGTTGCCGATGTCCTTCGCCTGCTCTTTGGAGAGGCCACCACCGGCGGCGAGTTGGTCGAGCGCCCGCTGCGTCTCGGGGTCGAGCACGCGGGTGACGTTGGGATGCAGCCGCGTCGTCACCTTGCCGGTCTTCTTGTACTCATCCAGCACGCGGGTGACAAGGCGATGGGCGTTGGCCTTCTCGGCGAAGTTCATCACCACAGGATTTGCCTCTTCGGGCGGCACAGGGTCAGCGGTGAACGTCACCACGGCGTCGGCGCGGGTCTTCTCTGTGCTGCCATCGGCGCGTTCATACGACACCTCGGCCTGCGCAATGCGGAAGACGCCCGCCGGACGATTCTCTACCAGCAACTCATAGAGCACAGCCTGTGGCGTGTTGCGCTCCAGGTCGCCCAGCGGAACCATCACCTCGCGGTCCGAGAGGGTATCCTGGCCGGTGTCGCTGATCAGCGGCAGCACCTTGACAGCGCGCTTGGGCGAGACGCCAGCCGCCAGCCGCAGCGTGATCTGTGTGTTGCGCACACTTACCGCCTCGGCGCTCTGCAACTGCTGCTGGAAGAGACTGAGTGCATCTTCCGGCTGGCGGATGAACTCGGCGGGCATGCCGCTGCTGCGCTGGCCGATGTTATCCAGCAGGTCTTCTTCCCAGTCGGCGCCGATGCCCATCGGATAGATGCCGATGCCTGCCGCGCCCGCGTCGTCGGCGATGCGGCGGCAGCGGTCGGTATCGCCAAATGTCGCGCCATCTGTCAACAGGATCATGCGGTTGACCGTCTGGGGCGAGGCGTGCTTGCGCAACTCTGTCAGCCCGACGCTCATCCCCAGCGACATCGCCGTGCCGCCGCCATCCTTGATGCCCTCGACGGCGGCCTTGAGCAGTTCTTTGTCGCGCACCGGCTGGGCAGGCACGACCACCTGCACGTTATCGTCGAAGATCACCACCGAGACAATGTCGCTGGGTGACATCTGATCGATCACCAGCTTGGTGGCGTCTTTGACAGCGCGTATCTTGGCGCCCTTCATCGAGCCGGAGTGATCAAGCACCAGCGTAAAGTTCAGCGGCAGGCGCGTCTGCGTCTGCGTCTCGGTGGGCCGCGCCTCCACCAGCAGATAGGCAAGCTGGCTGGCGCCCGTCACCTGCATGCGTTCGCGCCCAACCTGGCAACTGAGTGAAACTTCACCCGCCATTGGCATGCGCTCCTTTCCTCCATCGCTGCTCTGCTACGTCGCGTGGAGTGTGTATAAGCATTCTCTCGTTGTGTTGTACGCGCTTACGCACGCCATTGGCAAGTTGTTCTGGATGTTCTGACGGAACGGCTCCCAACACTTGCCATCTCAACGGGTCTACGCCAGGATGCGCGCGCGGGTTGCGAACACCCCATTGTAGGGGGCATTCCACCGCGTCTTGTCAGCGAACCTACAGGATAGGAGCCTTGTGACAGGCGAAACAGCGAACGTCTACTTATCCCGCTTTTCGCGCGCAAGTTTTGGCGTCGTTCGCCGCCGCAGAGGATGCTTGACGGCTGGTATACGGTGCTGTGTTGTCACGCGGGTGACATACATCTGCACGGTCTCGGCGTCCGCCAGCGCGGCGACACGAGTAGCCCGCAACCGCTCCACCAGCGCGGCGCCATCCTGCGGGCGCTGCTGTGGATCACGGCTCAGGCACGCCGCGATCAGCTCGTCAAGCGCGGGAGGTATCCCTTCGACGCGCTGGCTGGGGCGCGGCGCCGTGTTCAACGCCGGGCTGGCCTGCGCGGTCAAATACTCCGCCACTGTCTGCTGGGGAAAAAGCGTTGCGCCGGTGAGTGTCTCGAACAGAATCGCCCCAAAGGCATAGACATCTGTGGCGGGCGAGGGCGCTATATACGTCAATTGCTCCGGCGCCAGATAGGGAAGCGCATGGACGAGATTGCCGCCCGTCATCGTCAGCCCGGTATCGGTGATCGCCCGCGCCAGCCCGCTATCGGCCACCTTCACACCCACCTGGCGATCCAGAAAGATGTTGTTGGGTGTCAACCCAAGATGCAGCAGATCGTGGCGATGCAGATCGGCCAGCGCCTCCGCCAGCCAGAGCGCCAGATGGGCGGCGATCTTGGCTGGCACTGGCAGATGATTCCGTGTTTGCAAATGCGCGCCCAGCGTTGGCGTGGGCTGCCACTCCATCACGATCAGCGCGTCGTGACCAAGAAGACCATAATCGCGCACCGGCACGCAGCGCAGCAGAGCGAGCGAGGCCAGCGGATACAGCGCGGCGCGGAACCGCCAGAGAAATCGCGCGCTCAACTCTGGCGCCAAGATGCGCTTGACAGCCACGGCGTCGCCCACCAGCAGATCATCCCCGCAATAGACGCGCGTTGTCGCCCCCTCGGCCACCGCCCGGCGCAGCGCATAGCGGCCTTCCAGCGGCTGACCTAGCCAGGGATCAGCAGGCAGGGTGATGCGCTGACGGGTTCGTCTCACCTGCATGGCAGCCTCACCATCATCGCTGTTCTCGTCCTCGTCTAGTGGCGCCCAACGGCAGTCGTCATCACCGTTGGCTGGGCGGCTGCGGCGGTGTGGGCAGCCTGCGCGCTACGGCGTCGTTTGCGATCATAGGCCGCCTGAGTCAGCGCCAGGATGGGCGCAGTGGACATCACACACGCATGCCACAGCAGCATGAAGCTCAATGCCAGCGTCTCAGCCGAGACCTCGCGCCAGAGCAGGGCGCCGACGGTGGCGATAGCCAGCACTGCCAGCGCGCTTTCCACCAGCGTCGAGCGCAACGCATAGCTAAACGTGACATAGGCGCCGCTCCTGGGTGTGCGGAGGAAAGGCAAATGGCGCCGATAGAGGCCAGCGATGCACGCGCGCGTCACCGCCCAATGCACCGCCAGCAAGCCAAACAACACGCCCCAGGCGTCGCGCCGCGAGCAACGCAGCGCCACCCGCGACGACCACAATACACGCGCTACCCCAATCACAACACCCAGCACCGGCAACAGCAGCGCCGACGCCACCAACGGGCGCAAGGTGAAGGGAATGTTCAGGACGCGGATCAGGGCAATGCCGGTGAGCAGCAGCCCAAGCGTGATTTGCAGGCAGGCGTGATACCAGTGCGCGCCGTGCATTACATAGTCGTAGCGTTGTTTCACCGTCAGCTTTGGGCGTCGCCCCAGTGTCGCCTGTTGTCTGGGATCGGCTTGCCGTCGGCCAATCCCCAGTAGCAGCAGACCCAGATAGGATCGTGTCAACTGAATGCTGCCAAACGCCCAGCGAAAGTGCTGACGTTTGAGATCGGCCAGTGTGGGGGGCAGCGTCCCGTGACCATAGACGGTTTGCACATAGGCCCCGTGATAGCCACGCGAGAGCATACGCAGGCTCAGTTCGGCGTCCTCGGTGATGCACCACTCGGCCCAGCCGCCCACGCGCTCCAGCACACGCCGCCGGATCATCCCCATCGTGCCGCAGAAGATCAAGGTATTGCGCTCGGCGCGCGCAGGCATGCCTATCGAGAAAAAATAGTCTTCGGAGAGCGCATTGGCCCGGTGATACCAGTCGTCGCGCGGATAGGTAAATGCCTGGGGAGTTTGCAGGAACGCCAACTGCGGATCGCTCAGGAAGTAGGGCGCTGTCTCGCGCAGCCAGTTGGGCTTGACGATATAGTCAGCATCCACGACGGCGATCAGTTCGGCGCTCGGATCGGTCTGTTGCAGGGCAAAGTTGAGCGCGCCAGCCTTGTAGCCGGGATACTGCATCAGATGAAACACCTTGAATCCATGCCCACGGCAGAACTCCATCACCGGACGCCAGATCGCCGCATCGCTGGAGTTATCATCGATCAGGATTACCTCATAGTCGGGGTAGTCGAGCTGGGCGAGCGCATGCAGGGTCGCCATCACCATCTCCGGCGCTTCATTGTGCGCCGCCACATGCAGCGAGACACGCGGCCACGTTGCGACCGGCGCCACCCACGGGCCAAGCCGCCCGCGCCAGACGCGCCGACACAGCACTTCAAGCAACTCACCGGTATAATACAGGTCAATGGCGGCGGAAGCCAACTCGCCTGCCAGCAGGAAGGCCGAGAGCGTATAGCCCAGCCAATTCATCGGTGTGGTAAGGGTGACGGCCAGCGCATAGGCGAAGAAGCTCAACGCCACCACCGGCACGGCGATATAGGATTGCGCGCCAATCGCATTCCAGTCACGATGCGTCACGGCGGAGAGGCCATCGAGCAGCACAAGCGCGACCAGCAGCGACACCGCCAGCCTGAGCGGCATGCCTAGCAGGAGAGCGACCAGGCTGGGTGTGATCAGGTTGAACACCACAAACGGCGCCATCCACAGCGTGAGCCAACCGCTCGCGCGTTGTCGGCCCATCAGCGCAAGGGCGAGCGCGCGCATCACCAGGACGGCGCAGCCCCACCATACGACACTGAGCAACACATGCTGCCATGCGCTGGCCGACAACAAGTAGACATTTGGCATACAGTACGGCTCTTTCGTAGTAGCTTCCACATAAAAAAGGTCACGAAAATGATGGGCAATCGTGCAGACTTCCGGCGAACTGACCGGCATGCTATCTGACAGCTTCGATCTTCCAACGCTTGCGCACATCATAGGTAACCGTGCGCTGTACGTAATTCTGCCCATCAAAGATCGGTATTTCTCCAAACGGCTCAATCGGCCAGGGGAGATTGCAGTGGCCAAGAGTGCGGCGCTCCAGATCAAACAGGAGGAGTCCGGCTGGGGCTGGGCGGCGCGCCAGCTCAAAAGTGGCGCGCGCGGTGATCGGCCATGCGTCGCGTTCAGGCTGAAGTGTTGGCTCGGGGCCAAGTCCACGCCGCCAGCGCAGTGTGGCGCGGTCGTGCGCGATCAGCGCCCCCATGATCACCTCAGCCGCTCCAAAGTAGATTGCGTCGGTCGCGCGGAGCAGGCTTTCAATGGTCGCAGGGTCGGAGCCAAGCGCGGCGATCAGCGCCACACCCAGTCCGGAAGGGACGGCAACGCTGATCGCATCGTTCGCGTCAATCAGTGTGACGCGCATCAAGCGAACCGATGCGCCATGGTCATGGTCATGGTCATGGTCATGGTCAAGATTGGGCATAGGGGCTACAACGACTCCTGCTAAGTGGACAGAAACACCTTTATCGCCAGGATTCGATTGTATTCTATGCGTTCGATGTCTTCTTGACCATAGTATACATGCGCAGGTCGCCAGCAAAGCGACACGCAACACGAGCCGATCATGGCTGCCTGCGCCGAATGAGGTGAAACCACACACTTCGCGCACAAGAAAACAGGCCGCCAGGTGATGATCCTGACGGCCTGCGTTACATGCTAGCACTCGATCTCAGTGATCTTAGTGCAGCACGCCGTTATACTGGCTGGAGACGATCACATCGTCGAACCAGGTGGTCGTGTTGGCCGCATCGTTCCACAGATAGAGCCGACTGACCGCGTTCGTCGCCGAGAGGTCGCCTGCTATGCCACCGAGCAGCGTGCCATTGAGCCAGACATTGCCTGCCCCGATGGTCGTCTCGTTCAGTTCAATCTCCAGCGCATACCAGGTGTTGCTCTGGATCAGGTTCGCCACACTGTAGAAGTCGTAGCGTGACCGCGCCCCATTCCAGAAATAGACATCCAGCCCGTGACTGCCCGCATCGTAGACCACCGCCCACAGGTTATTGCCGCTGCTATCGGTGGCGACGGCCAGTGTCGCCGAGACGCTGGCGTTGCTGAGGCGGAAGTAGAGGCGGGTGAAGGTGTGCGCCTGCGCGCCGCCGGTCAGGTTCTGCGAGGTAATCATGTACTGCCCGGCGCCGTTGGCCATCGCCAGGCCGTAGGTTCCGCTGTTGGCCACCGTATTCTCGACAGTAGCTGACCCTGTGCCACCCACAGACCACTGCCCAAGATTGCCGCTCTCGAAGCCATCCTGTAGATAGATGCCTGCCTGAGTCCCTGTGCCACTCAGCGCGACACTCTGCGGGCTGGCGGGCGCATCATCGGCGAACGACAGGGAGGCCGTGCGGCTGCCCGTAGCGTTCGGGGCAAAGGCGACACTGACGTTGCACGTCGCGTTGACGGCGACGGTGGCGCCCGCGCAGGTGTTGGCCAGCAGCATGAAGTCAGCTGAATTGGCGCCGGTGAGCGTGACCGAGGTGATATGCAGACTGGCCGACCCGGTGTTGCTGACGGTGACTGTCTGCGCGGCGCTGGTTGAGCCTATCCCCTGCGAGCCAAAGCCCAGACTGGTCGGCGCGAAGCTGATCGCTGGCGCCGGGACGACACCCGAACCAGTGAGCGCGACACTCTGCGGGCTGGCGGGCGCATTGTCAGCGAAGGAGATCGCTGCGCTGCGGCTGCCTGAGGCGCTCGGCGTGAAGGTGACGCTCACACTACACGTCACCCCCGGCGCCATCGTGGCGCCAGCGCAGGTGTTCGCGGTAATCGCAAAGTCCGCCGCGTTGGTTCCACTGAGTGTCACCGTGGTGAGATGCAGGCTGGCGGCGCCGGTGTTCTTGACAGTCACCGTTTGGGCGGCGCTGGTCACGCCGACGCCCTGATTACCATAGTTCACACTGCCGGGCGTAAAGCTGACGGCTGGCGCCGCTCCCAGTGGTCCATTGTACTGGCTGGAGACGATCACATCGTCGAACCAGGTGGTGGTGGAGGCCGCATCGTTCCACAGATAGAGCCGACTGACCGCGTTCGTCGCCGAGAGGTCGCCTGCTACGCCACCGAGCAGCGTGCCATTGAGCCAGACATTGCCTGAGCCTGTCGTCGTCTCGTTCTCCTCAATCTCCAGCGTATACCAGGTGTTGGAGGTAATCTGGTTCGACCCGCCATAGAAGTCGAGCCGCATTCTGGCGCCATTCCAGAAATAGACATCCAGCCCGTGACTGCCCGCATCGTAGACCACCGCCCACAGGTTATTGCCGCTGCTGTCAGTGGCGGCGGCCAGTGTCGCCGAGACGCTGGCGTTGCTGAGGCGGAAGTAGAGGCGGGTGAAGGTGTGCGCCTGCGCGCCGCCGGTCAGGTTCTGCGAGAGGACCACATACTGACCCGCGCCGTTGGTCATTGCCAGGCCGTAGGTTCCGCTGTTGGCTACCGTATTCTCAGCAGTGGCGGCTCCGGTTCCATTGGGAGCCGACCAGAGCGCGAGATTGCCACTCTCGAAGCCATCCTGCAAGAACGTGCCTGCTGGCAGCGATTGTACACCGCTACCACTCAAAGCGACGGCCTGTGGGCTGGCGGGCGCATCATCGGCGAACGACAGGGAGGCCGTGCGGCTGCCGAGGGCTGTGGGCGCAAAGGCGACACTGACGCTGCACGTCGCGTTGACGGCGACGGCGGCGCCGGTGCAGGTGTCGGCCATCAGCATGAAGTCGCCCGCATTCGTTCCACCGAGCGTGACCGAGGTGACGTGCAGGCTGGCCGTGCCGGTGTTGCTGACGGTGACGGTCTGTGTGGCGCTGGTCGAGCCGAGTCCCTGGTTACTGAAGGTCAGACTGGTTGGCGTGAAGCTGATGATTGGGCCAGGGTTGACGGCAGTACCAATGAGCGAGAGATTCTGCGGACTACCCAGCGCATCATCGGTGAACGAGAGCGAAGCTGAACGGCTGCCCGTCGCCGTCGGCGCGAATTTGACGCTGACGTTACAGGTGGCGTTGACCGCCAGCGCAACTCCGGTGCAGCCATCGGCGCTGATAGCGAAGTCGCCTGTGTTGATGCCGGTGACGCCAACGGACGAGATCTGAATCGTCGCCGTGCTGGTATTGATGAGTGTCGCCGTCTGCGCCGCGCTGGTCGTGCCGACGACCTGATTACTGTACGTGAGACTGGTGGGGCTGAAGGTGGTTGGCGCCCCACCGCTGCTCACCGTGCCGTTATACTTGTTCGAGACGATCACGTCGTCGAAATAGTTGCTTGTCCCGCTGGCATCGTCCCAGAGCAGCAGTTGGCTGATCGTATTGGTGGCCGAGAGGTTGCCACTCACCGTGCCGATGGAGGTTCCGTTGAGCCAGATTTGCGCCTGCCCGGCGGACACCTCATTCATATTGATCTCAAGCCCATACCAGGTGTTGGCCTGCACGATGTTGGTCGCGCTGTAAAAGTCGAGCCTCGCTCTGGCGCTGTTCCAGAAGTAGATGTCAAGCCCGTGACTGGCGCTGTCATAGGTCGCCGACCAGAGCGTGGCGCCGCTGCTATCGGCGGCGGTGGCCAGCGTCGAGGTCGCGCCTGCGTTCGTCACCTGGAAATAGAGGCGGGTATAGGTGTTGGCGCCGGGACTGTTGACGAGATTCTGCGAGAGGGTGACATACTGCCCCGACCCGGCGGGCGCATTCAACTGGGCGGAATACAGGCCGTTGTGGACAACTGCTCCTGTGGCGACGCCTGCTGACCCGGTGCCATTGGGGCCGGTCCACTGGGTCAGGTTGCCGCTCTCGAAGTTGTCTTGCAGATAGGTTCCGGCGGGCGGTGGCGTTGGCGGCGGTGGTGGTGTGCCACCGTTGAAGTTATAGAAAATGTTGGCTGTCGCCTGCTGGATGCCGGCGTTGGCTGTGCTGCGCCCGCCAAAGTTGTCGAGGCCATAGCTCCAGGCGATGGTGCCAGCCGCGAAGACGCGCGCGCCACTGGCTGCGGTATAGATGGTGGAGTTGGCGTTCGACGTGCCATTGTTGCCATCCACCGGCGAGACCGAGAGTACGGTGAGGCCCGCCGGGCTGGCGCCATTGTTGAAGACGGCGTCGTATTCATAGCCGACGATGCCAGGGATGGAACTGCCATTGACAAAGCCGGTTTTGGCAAAGACCCAGCTCGACGCATCGGTGACGATATAGGGCCGCTCGACGCTCTTGTTCTGGTCCATGAACATGACGCCCATCAGCGCGTTTTCTGGTTTGTCCACTGGATCGTCGCGCCAGTGAGTCGTCACCACCGCATTGTTGACATTCCATTGCGGATCAGGGCCGGGCGCCGCGTTGATGGTGGCAAAGTCTTTGTAACCCACCTCGACACGATCAGGCACGCCAGCGGCGTTCGGCTCGAAGCGAATCTGCCAGTACGCGGAGTCGCCGTTGAAGAAGCCGACATTCACGCCAGCGTTGATGGCCGCTTGCACGTTGTCGCGCATGTTCTTCGACCAGTATTCGTCATGGCCGACCGAGAGGAACGCCTTGTGATTGGTGAGCGGGTTGGTGTTGAGATCGGTATCAACATCGGTAGTATAGGTCATGTCGAAGCCGTTCTTCTCGGCCCAGCGCAGCATCGGATACTCGTACCAGAGGAACTGCCCCGCGCCGTTGCCGTCACCGGGATTGAAGGGCCGGTCGAACGACACTTTGGTCGCATGCGGATACTTGAAGATCGCGTTATTGGTGTTGTTATTATAGAGGCTCGTGCCTCCATAGGTGTTATAGGCTTGGTAGGTGGTAACGCTGGTCTGGAAGACGAAATCCTCGTGGCCACCATCGTTGCGCACGTTGAAGAAGATGAAGCTACTGTCGCCGGTGGCGTCAGTCAGCTTGGCGAGATAGACGCCGGTGATCCAGGTGGATGGAACTGCCAGTGAGGCGGTTTTCTGCCAGTTGCAGACGACGATGCCAATGACGGGATCGGGGTTGGGGATTGCCTGATGCTGGCCGGAGTAGGTTCCCAGCGTCTCCATATGGCGCGCGCCTGTGCCGCCATACCAGCCCATGCGATAAATATCAATCGTCACACTGGCGGAGGTGGTGGTGACGTAGAAATTGACCGTCGAGCCGTGGTTGACGCTGATCGGCGAGGAGTAGCCCGAAAGCACGGTTGGATCGAGGCTGGCGCTGAAGTTGTCCCAGGTGGGATCACCTGGATAACTATTTTCGATCTGAATGGCATTTTGCGTCGCCGCGTGGACTGACGGCGCGCCTGGCAAGAATGCCCCGCCAACGCTGGCGCCAACCCCTGCCAGCAGAACGATACACAGCAGCGCAACTCGCCTGCATACCGCAAGTGAAACCCACATCATCCGGCGCGTCCCGCACGCCCTGCCTCGCAACCACATAACCAATCCCTCTCCCAGGCCATCACCTGAGCGGCCCAATTCGATACAGCGCCCCAATCAACCGCCCTATGAGCGTGTCGTGAAGGGCGCAACCCGCCTGTCTACCTGAGAGTAGCAATCGGCGATGCACACTGCATGTGTTCTGCGGTGTAACTTGGGTATAGAAATATCTCTCTGGCGCCGAAATCGTGATTCGTCGGCAGGAGTTGACGTCACCAGTGTGGTGGATTTTGGCGATGTCGCCGAGATGCTGGCGCGTCAGGCGGAGCAGCATGGCAGGCGGAGCAGCATGGTAGCGACCTGGTGGCGGTGACGTCCCGCCGCAACACAGCGCTCAGCTTCTTGTGGCCCCCCAGCGCCACCACACATGTGCTTGCGCACACGCGCCATCCGGGCTTTGTCTGGCCAGAGAGCAAAGCCAGCGAAGATGACGCTGTTGCTGACGATTTGGAGGGCGCCGCATCGGAAAAGTCGGCGGTATTCCATCGCAATGATGCGCCTGTGATTGTGCCGCTGGATGGCAGCGCACTGGCCGAGCAAGCCCTTCCCTATGCCTGCGCGTGGGCGCGTGCATTTGAACGCCCGCTGACGCTGTTGCGGGTGATACTGCATGTCACGTTGCTGGGCGGCGGAGCCTATACCTACCAATGGAGCTGCGAGGTGGAACGGCTGGATGCCCAGGAGGCGCGAGACTACCTTACTGCGGTGCGGAATCGTCTGCGCGCTGACCCGGAGAACGCGGAGATTCACGACATCGAAATCCTGGTCAAGATCGGCGTTGCGACGGCTACGATCCTGAACACAACCGCCATCTATCCGCTTGGCGCTGGGGGTGTTCACCAGCGCCGGGATTGCCCATCTCCAACTCCCTGAAGTGGGCGCGATCTCCAATGTCGGTGATCTATTGCTGTACAGTCTCGACGAGTGGGAGGCCATAGCAACTGAGAAGGGCGGGATTAAGACGGTATTGGCCAAGAAGTGGCAAAGGCTCTACAAGGCCACCTGCCCGCGTGGGGTGTTCTCCAAACAGGAGATGTGTGCTGCCTGATGGGGGATACTTATGCAGTGGTGGCACAACCTAACCGCAAGGCTGTCTCGCGCGCCCTTTCCTCATCAGGGAGTTCCATCTGGTGGTATAACGTGATAGCTCGCTGCAAGAGCGCACAGCCGTCACTGGATTGGGGGCGATGTTCAAGGAGCAAGCCCGCTAACATTTCAGATGCGCGAGCTTCGTTGAGTGCGTCGTCTGCTTCGCGCACAATCGCCAAGCCCAGACGATACCAGTGCTCGGCTACATCCCACTGTTCACGCGCTTCAGCGACTTGACCGATATTAAAGAGAGCTACGCCTTCACCACGGGTATCGCCCACTTCCCGCATGATGCGCAGATACTCCTCATAGTTGGTCTGCGCGCCTGCCAGGTCGCCCCGTTGGACCAGAATATCGCCTAAGAGGCTTAACGCTACGCCTTCACTACGGGGATCGCCCACTTCCCGCATGATGCGCAGATACTCCTCATAGTTGGTCTGCGCGCCTGCCAGGTCGCCCCGTTGGACCAGAATATCACCTAGATCGCTTTTCACAATCGCAACGCTCCGGATCTGACCTGCATCCTGGAACAGCTTCAGGCTCCGCTTTAATGCCGCATCCGCCATACCTGTATGCCCGGCGCGGAGGAGCGCGTTTCCGTAGGCGCGGCAAAGACTTGCCAGCGCAATATGATCTGCATCCTGGTCAGAAGCTCGATCTAATCTTTCGGTGGCCTCAATCCCCCAGG
>JBDTAI010000536.1:0-17421 GCA_039924685.1 Ktedonobacterales bacterium | reverse complement strand
CGCCACATCCGCGAAGAACCCGGGATAGCTCTTAGCGACAGCCTGCGCGCCAGAGATGGTAAGTCCCTGCTGACTGCCCAGCGCCACAATCGCCAGCGCCTGCGCCAGCCGGTGATCGTCATGGCTCTCCACCGTCACGCCGCCAGCAATCCCCTCTGGTCGCCCATGTACGATGATGGCGTCCGGTAGCGGCTCCACATCGCAGCCAGCGCGGCGTAGCTCAGCGCAGAGATCGCTGATCCTGTCGCTCTCCTTCAATCGCAGGGTTCCCACTCGCTCGAAGCGCGTCTCCCCCGGCAGAAGACACGCCGCCGCCGCCAGCGCGGGTACGCTGTCTATGCAGCCGTCGCCATCTATGGACCTCACCCCCAACCCCTTCCCGACACGGGAAGGGGAGATAGAATCTGACTCCTCTCCCCTCGTATATACGAGGTTGGGAAAGAGGTCTGGCGCCAGCGTGAGCGAGCCGGTATACCCATCGGGGTTGCGCGCCTCGCTGATCGGCAACCCCAGCGCATGCAGCGCCGCCACCAGCGCCCGCGCATCGTCTTCGGCCAGCGGCAAATTAGCGAGCGTAAGCGACGCATTCAGGGCGGAGGCCGCCGCCAGCAGCGCCGCCGCCGAGGGCATATCGCCGGGGATAGTATAGGTTCCGGCATGATAGCGTTGGTTGCCTACAATAGCGAAGTGACGTAGATCGGATGCTGAAATGATCGATATGCCTCCCGCCGCCAGTGCCCGTAACGTTGCCCGCACGAGTGGCGCCGAGCGCAGATCATCCGTCACGCTGATGTCGAGTCCCTGGGGCAGCAGCGGCGCGAGGTAGAGCAACGCGCTGAGATACTGCGAACTGCGGGCGCCAGAGACGCCGACCACGCCACCCAGAGGTGGTCCACCATGCAGCGTGATCGGCAGCAGCCCCTCCGGTTCGCGCGCCTCCGTGTGGATGCCCAGCACACGCAGCGCGGCCAGCAGATCAGCGTTGGGGCGGCGTCCCAGAGAGTCGGGGTGGTCCGTATCGAAGCGCACATGCGGCAAGAGCGCGCCGATACCCAGCAGCAGCCGCAACACGGCGCCTGCATTGCCCATGCGCAGCACACCATCCGCCGGTCGCTGTGGCTTGCCCGCCACACCACGCACCCGCAGGTTCCAGCCGCCTGCGCCACTGGCGTCATCCCGTTCATTTAGCGCCGCCTGCTCCCAGGTGACTGTTGCACCCAGCGCCCGCATTGCCCGCACCAGCACAGCGGTATCGTCGCTGATCGCCGGACCGAGAATCAGACTCTCACCCTCGGCCAGCAGCGACACCAGCAGATACCGCAGCGTGTAATACTTCGACCCTGGCAGCCGCAACTCTCCCACCCTTCGCAGCAGAGGGGGGTGAGGGATGAGGTCCAGTCGCCCACGCACGAAGACGCACTTCGGTGGCTCGATGGTGGGTGGCAGCAACGCGCTACTGGCGTCAAACGGTATCTGTGGCATCTGTTGCTCCTCACATGCTGCGGAGTCGGTTCGTCCCATGAAGAAATGTATAATACGCGGATATACAAGACATATGTCCATAGGACGCAGGAGGGCGCGAGGCGAGCGTTGTCTCAATCTCCGCTGTCGTCTGTCATGCTCTGACTACCATAGCGCCTGAGCAGCGTGGCGCGCGACATCCAGACCTGCTGCGGATAGGTGGCACGAGTGGAGCCGTGGGCCAGCCGGTTCAGGCCACCGGGATGGTAGAGCGTGAGCAGGCCCAGCATGAAGAACCTGTCGAGCCGGTTCTTGATGGTGCGTGGGACGGGTCGCACGGTGAAGCCCAACCGTGGAGCGCCGCGACTGAGCAAAGTCAAGCCATAGAGCGCCTTCACATTGCGCATCTTTCCTTGCAGGAGCGACTCAGGCACATCGGGCGCTTCAGTCCACGTCGCCAGTGCGGCCAGGTCGCCTTCCAGCATGCCCAATAGCGCAAAAGATGTCACCTGCGCTCGCACTGCTGGCATAGCGTGGTTGTTGATGTGCAGTTCCACCACGGTATCACCGCGCTTGATATGGGTTCCATCGGGCAGGTCAATCGGGCGGCCATGATAGCGCATGACATGGACCTCGAACAGACCATACGGCGCGTTGGGAATCGGTGTGATGGGGAAGAATTGCTGCATGATGCGCTCCCAGACCGGCCAGAAGCGCAGGAAACTGCGCGCCTTTCCAGCATGTGAACGCCCCGCCAGCCGCCAGCCAAACGCCAGCCTGCGTTCTCCTCGGCGTCCGTGCGTCGCAGTGTGAGCTACCGTCTCTGCATCGGTGAGCGGCGCTACAGATGATGGCCCGCCTGCTGGAGCGTCCGATTCATCGAGTGTTGGTGGTTGCGCTGGTCGGAGTGGTCGGCGCTCCTCGCGGATGAAGACAACGCAGACGGCGCCCAGCGGCAGGAACAGCGCCGCCAGCCCCATGATCAGTTGGTAGCCAAACGTCGTCCCCAGGTTGACACCCAGCAGGCCAATTGCCGCATTCAACGTCAAAGCCCCCAGCGCAGGCGCGAGAATGGCGGGCAGCGTCGTCGCCGCGCTCCACAGTCCCAAGTCTTTGCCGGCATCGCCCAGCGAGGGCAGCGCATCTATCGCCAGCGCCCAATCCACACTGGTATAGGCGCCATAGCCCAGGCCAAAGAGCAGACCCAGCGGCCAGAGCGGCGTACCCTGTGGCAGGACTATGAACGCCACAGCAGGGAGCGCCATGCAGGCCGTCGAGAAGCCTACCACCGACACGCGCCCGATGCGGTCCGAGAGGATACCAAGTGTGAGCGCGCTGAAGACCGCCCCCACCAGCGCCAGCATCGCCACCGCCGCTGTCGCCTGCACATAGTTGGCGATATGCAGCACATGCGCGAAGTAGTATTCGATGAAGGTGAGGAAGAGCGTCAACCCTAGCATCACAAAGCCGCGTGTGAGAAACACCCAGACGAAGTTGCGGCTCTTCCAGGGATCGATCCACGGAGAAAGCCATGCGCGCCAGCGGACCTGTGCGGCGAGCGCGCCACTGCGCGCACTATCGGCGGACACCGTGGCAGTTGTGGAGGTTGCCGTGAGTGGTGTTTCCGGCACGCCAAAGAGGGTGACGGCGGTCGTCAGCGCAAAGATGATGGCGGTGATCGCATAGAAGACGTAGCTGCCTGTGATAATGGCGTTCTGTGAGGACTGTGAGGGCGCATCGAGATTGACGTTGCTGAAGAGCCAGGCTGCCAGCGCCAGACTGCCGACGTTGCCAAAAATGGTCATCAAGCCCAGATAGCCCGACGCCGCGCCACGCTGCGACTCCGACACGCGGTCTGGCACAAAGCCCTGGTACGCGGCGATGGCGATGTTGATGGCCACCTGCGAGAGCAGAAAAGCGAGCGTGAACCCGATCACGTCACGCGCAGTCGCCAGTTCCCAATCCGCCAGCAGCAACACAACAGCGCCGACGGCAATATAGGGACGGCGGCGACCGAACACCGAGGTGGTGCGGTCCGAGAGCGCGCCGATCACGGGTGGGATGATCAGTGTGACCACCGCGCCCCCAGCGGAGAACCAGCCAAGAAAGGTCGCCTGTTGCGCGTCGCCGACCGAGCCAGTAGGAACGAAGAGCAGTATCTGCAAGGGAATGACGATGGGTAAGAGCGCCGCCGACTGGGCGTTGATGCCCAGCCACAACACACTCAGGAGCAGTTGCTCGGCAAGCGTCAGCTGATGGGTACGTTCCGTCGTTGTCGCGGCGGTGGGGGATACGATTTCGCGCCGGTGCATGAACATACCTCAGCTGCTGTGGATGGTAGTGGCGTATGATGAAAACGAGCAGTACCCGCAGGGCAGCGGCTCTCTCCACTCCATCCGAGGATGCAGCAGGCGTATCACAGAAGGAGATGACACGTTTCGCTGGCGACAGACAGAGCGCAATGGGAGTGCGGCGAAGTCAGAGCGCGCTGGCGCTACCCTGCGTAAGCGTGCGGAGGCTTCTTTCCACACTATACACCCCGGCGTCTATCGGCGTCTCGCTCGGCCAGCGGCTGAAGCCGCGCCTGGGGACTTGCAGCCACAAAGCCCGCCTGCGCGGGCTGGAAACATGCGCTCGATGGGTCGCCCGGGCGACTGCAAGACGATCTACACCAGTGTCTCTGGCTGCTCCAGAGCGCGAACCAGCGCGCCGAGGAACTGGGCGGCGGTTGCGCCATCCACCACACGATGATCGCACGAGATCGAGAGCCATGCGCCGGGGCGCACCAACACTACATCGCCAACCACCGTGGGGCGCGGCTTGATCGCGCCGAAGCCGACCACACAGACCTCCGGCGCGTTGATCAGCGGGGCGCCAGTCTCCACTGGCCCCATCGCGCCAACATTGGTGATGGTGATCGTGCCGCCGGTCATCTCCGCGGCAGGTAGTTTGCCCTCGCGCGCCAGTGGCGTCAGGCGTTCGGTTTCCGCCACGATCTGCGCCAGCGAGAGTGTATGCGCGTTGTGGACGACGGGAACGATCAGCCCGCGCGCCGTATCGGTGGCGATGCCGACGGAGATGCTGCGCTTGAGGACGATGGCGTTGCCCTCCTCATCCCAGCGCGAGTTCATGATTGGGTAGGCGCGCACAGCCTCCACCAGCGCCTTGATGAAGAACGGCAGGAAAGTCAGCTTGTGGTTGGTCCAGACTGGATCGGCGCGCAGACGGTCGCGCAGGGCGATGAGGCTGGTGGCGTCGAAGAGGCCATACTCGGTGAAGTGGGGGATGGTGGTGGCCGAACGTACCATCTTAGCGGCGATGGCCTTGCGCAGCCCCACCGTGCTGATGCGCTCCTCGTCGTCGGAGAGGGCAAGCGACGTAGGGACGTCTGGCGGACGTCTGTTTGCGCTAGCAGCTTCGAGGTCTTCGACGCGAACGCGCCCGTTGGGGCCAGTTCCTGTGAGCGTCGAGAGGTCTATGCCGCGATCTGCCGCGATCTTGCGCACCAGCGGGCTGGCTGAAACTTCGCGCTGGCTGGTGGGCGCGGGGGTTGTCGCTGGCGCCGAGGCGAGAAGCGACGGCGGCCGCCCAGCGGCCGCCCCTACAGCAGGGGTGGTCCCGGTGGCTGTCGCGTTGTTCACTGGTAATGCGGCTGGTTGTGATGACGCCCCACGGCGCCGACGGGTGAAGGTTTGCTCCGGACCACCGCCGGAGCCATAGCCCACCAGCACCGGTCCTTGCCTGGACGCCCCATCGGTTGCCGAAGACGCGGCGTTGGTCTGGGCAAGCGATTGTGTGCCGCTTGCCGCAGATTCAGCGGCAGCTTCGAGGATGGTGATCAGCGGGGAGCCGACAGCGACGGTATTACCAGGGGCGCCATGCAGCGTCTGCACCGTTCCGGCGAAAGGCGAAGGGATGTCTACCAGCGCCTTCGCCGTCTCCACCTGGCAGAGCGGCTGATTCAGGCTTACCACGTCACCCACGGCGACAAGCCACTGCACAAGTTGCGCCTCCTCCAGTCCTTCGCCCAGATCGGGCAAGAGAAACTGGCGGGCGCGTCCCATCTGACTGGCTGAACTCATCCTCGTACACTCCCAATCACTTTGGCTAATAGGCAAGCGAGCGATCTACTGCTTCGAGCACACGGTCCACATCCGGAAGGAACAGCTTTTCTACCCGTGAAGGAGGGTAGGGCGTGGAGGCGGCGCCGATACGCTCGACCGGCGCGGCCAGTGTATCGAAGAGATCGCGCATCAGCCGTGCGGCAATCTCAGCGCCCAGCCCCATGAAGACTGGCGCCTCATGCAGCACGACGGCCCGGTGTGTCTTGCGCACCGAGGTGGTGAGCGTCTCCATATCCAGCGGGGCGAGGCTGCGCAGGTCCACCACTTCCAGCGAGGTTCCCTCGCCAGCTGCCGTCTCTGCCGCCGCCAGCGCCGTTTGCACCGTTGGCCCATAGGCGATCAGTGTGGCATCGGTTCCCTCACGGGCGATGCGCGCCTTATCGAGTGGTAGCGGATCGAGCGGGAAGCTCACATCCTGGCGCTGCCAGTAGCGCGCCTTTGGCTCAAGGAAGATCACCGGATCGGGGTCGCGGATCGCGGCGGTGAGCAGCGCATAGGCGTCGGCGGGCGTGGCAGGCGTCACCACCTTCAGTCCGGCAGTGTGGATGTAGTACGTTTCGGGACTTTCGGAATGCTGCTCGATGGCGCCGATGGCCCCGCCATAGGGAATGCGAATGACGACGCTCATGTTGCAGGCGCCGCCTGTGCGCGTGTGGTACTTGGCGAGGTTGCTCGTCACCTGCTGGAACGACGGATACGAGAAGGCGTCGAACTGCATCTCGGCAACCGGATGGAAGCCCTTGATCGCAAGCCCGACGCAGATGCCCGCGATGGTGGATTCCGCCAGTGGC
Source organism: Ktedonobacterales bacterium (assembly GCA_039924685.1). Classification (GTDB taxonomy): domain Bacteria; phylum Chloroflexota; class Ktedonobacteria; order Ktedonobacterales; family JADMIN01; genus JBDTAI01. The sequence goes on along the minus strand of JBDTAI010000536.1, from coordinate 11,045 downwards.
GTATCGAAGACGCGACGGGCGCCGAACTCCTGCTGAAGGCCATCAGTCACGCGAAAGACACCGCCCAGCCGCCCGACATCCTCACCAAAGATCAGTGCGCGCGGGTCGTCGCGTAGCGCGTCATGCAGCGCCAGATTGAGCGCCTTGCCCAGCGTGAGCTGCATCGTTCCCTGGCTCGTCGTCGGCTCAGTCGCCGTAGATGGTGTGGTAGATGTAGCGCTCATCGCGTTCCCTCCGTTCCCGCAGTCTCGTCAACAGATTCGAGCGCGGCCACGAACTCCGCCTTCTCTTGCATCAACGTGGCAGGTGGGTTGGCGAAGACCAGATCAAAGACAGCGCCAGGGTGGTCAGGCGTGGCAGCCAGCAGCGTCCGGCGCATCACCGCCGCGCGCTCCTCAGCCTCGGCCTCCACATTGCGGGCGAACTCATCATCCCAGGCGCCGCGCTCGCGCAGCCGCTGGGCGCAACGAGCAAGAGGATCGTGTGCCTCTGCGCGCCAGACCGCTTCGTCGTCTTTGGTGCGATAGCGCGTGGGATCGTCCGAGGTGGTGTGCGGGCCGACGCGATAGGTCAGCGCCTCGACCAGATAGGGTCCGCCGCCGTTGCGCGCGCGTTCAGCGGCAGCCTTCACCACGGCATAGACCGTCAGCACATCGGCGCCATCCACCTGCACACCAGGGAAGCCATAGCCTGCGGCGCGGTCGGCCACTCGCCCGCCCACCTGCTCACGCATCGGCACGGAGATGGCCCACTGGTTATTCTCGCAGAGAAAGACAACCGGCGCGTGAAAGACTCCGGCGAAGTTCATCGCCTCGTGCCAGTCGCCGGTCGAGGTCGCCCCCTCGCCAAAGCCGACCAGCGTCGCTACAGGCTCCCCATCCAGCGCACAGCCCATCGCAAAACCGACGGCATGCGGAATCTGTGTACCAACAGGGATGATGAACGGCCCGAAGCGATAGTCATACGGATTCCATGCGCCATGCGTCAGCCCACGAAAGATGGTGAGGATCGCGCCAGGGTCAATGCCCCGGCAGACGGCCATCGCAAAGTCGCGGTAGTAGGGGAAAATCCAGTCGGTCGACGCCATCGCGCAGGCTGCGCCCACCTGGGCTGCCTCGTGGCCGGTATACGGTCCCCACAAGCCCAACTCACCCTGCCGCTGAAGGTTCAGCCCCTCGGTATCCAGGCGGCGACTGATCACCATCCAGCGATAGAGGTCGCGCAGTGTCTCATCCGCAACGGCGGCGATACGCTCACCTTCCGTCGTCAGCGCACCCTCCGGCGAGAGCAACGCTGCGATAGGATCGTTGGTGTTGTCGCTTTTCCTGCTCCCCGTTGCGTCAGCGGCTTCACTGGCGCGGGTCGTCGTCGCTCTTGCCATCGGCTTGCTCAACCTCCGTTGGTTGTATATGGCGATATTCTACTTGTTGATAGGGTATGACAATCCGGCTAGTTGACGCCCAGCCGCGCCGCAAACTGCTCCTGCGTATCGAACGCGAAATGGCGCAGCAAGTCGTCCGGTTCTGTGTGATCGGCATTATTGATAGCCGTCACCAGTTGTTCACTCAATGGTCCGCAGCGCGTCTCGGCAAGGATGCGTATAGAGTTGCGCTTGCCACGCTCTTCGGCAAGCCCTTCGAGGGCCACGCCCACGCTCGACTCTTTCCACAAATCTTCCAGCATTGTGCGCCTCCGCATTGCCTCCTGAACGACCCTCACTAGCAACCGAATACCCGCCAGCAACACGGTTGACCGGATCAACTCATCGCGTTCGACGCGGGCGCCGTCGCTAGCCGTTCCGTCACGGCAATCGTCCCATCCACACTGGCGCGACGTCCCATCAGGGTCGCCAGCGGCCACAATTCGACCACAACTCTCGACCACAACTCATAGTGGGGTGTATCGAGCGCCTGTTCCTGTGGAAGGAACATAGGCGGACCACATCGAAGTCATAGCGCAGGCAGTCCTGCCCGTTCCACTGCCAGGCGAACGGCGACGAAACCGCCTTTGTCGTGGGCGGCAGATAAACGATCAGCGAACGCGCTGGCAAGCCATCGCGCCGCTTCAGGCGGATAGCGTATTCTACCACGCGCTCGCCCATCTCAGCATCGGGCCTGAGTTGCAGTTCGATATGCAGCAAGCCACACACGCCATCCTGCTGTTCCACTTCCCAGACGAGATCGACCTATCGGCCCTGGGCGACTCCGCTCGCTATGGCTCGCTTCTCGGCTGACGCCTCGCATGTCCCAGCCTGTCGCGCTACAGCAGGCAACTCCGGCGACCGTTCGCCATGCCACACCAGCCCCGATGGCGCCAACGCCGTCAGAAAGCCGTCGTGCGCCCGCGTCAGCAGCCACTTCAGCGAATGATCCTAGTCCGGCGACGCAGGTGGCTGTGGCAGATGTTTGTCAGGCGGCTCCATCTCACCTCATCTCACCTCTTCGCTAAACATGCAGACGTCATCAGTGATGGATAGTCGGTGGCGGCGTAGGCGGCGGCGAGTGCATGGCTGGGTTGGCTGTGTGCGTGTGCATCGGCGGCTGGTGGTGATGATGCGGCGGCGCCATCCGTGGCTGACCTGACTGACCCGGCTGCTGGTTGGCGAGCATCGCCAGAGACCATGCCGGTGGATAGGGCTGCTCTGGCGCAATCAGCATTGCTGGCGTCGGTGGAGCCGCCATCCGCTTGCGCCGCCCATTGACGACGACCGCTAGCGCGATCAGCGCGATCATACTGACAATCCCGATCAGCGGGATGGCGATGAAGAGCAGCCCAAAGCCGACGAGAAACGGTGGCAACGGCAAGGATGGCATGCGATTGCCCCTTTCAGACGGTAGGCTAGCTACGAGCCTCCCCGGCGACGCCCGCTTCAGCTGTGTCAGCATCACTATCCACCAGCGCCTCCACACTTGGCGTCGGATTGATGGCAGTCTCGGCGCAGCGCCGCACGTCCATTTCTTCCAGCGCGCGTTTCTTGCCCAGCATCGCCTTCACCAGCACAAAGGCGCGTATCAGTTGCTCAGGTGTCAGCTCGTAGCCCAGTTCGCGCAGTTGGGCGTTGAGCGCGGCGCGACCTGAGAGCTTGCCAACGTACATGCGGCGCTCGGCGGCGGGCAGGCCAATGTCTTCGGGGCGCATGATCTCGTAGGTGCGCGCATCCTTCAGCACGCCGTCCTGGTGGACGCCGCCGCCATGCGCGAAGGCGTTGGCGCCGACGACCGATTTGGTCCACTGCGGCTGCATGCCACTGAGGCGGGCGATCAGGCGGCTGGTGGGAATGATCTTGGTCGTGTCCACGCAGGTATCGAGGTCGAGGTCGGCGTGACGGGTGCGTAGCGCCATCACCACTTCTTCGGAGGCGGCATTACCTGCGCGCTCACCCAGCCCGTTGAAGCAGGTATCCACCCGCTCGGCGCCGTGTTGCAGCGCCGTCAGCGCGTTGGCGACCGCCAGCCCTAGATCGTCGTGGCAGTGGGCGGAGATACGCACGTCCGGGAATTCGCGGCGCACATCGTCCACCAACTGTCCAAACTCCCAGGGCAGAGCAAAGCCAACGGTATCACAGAGCGCGACGAAGCGCACGCCCTCCTTCATCACCGCCTCCACCACTTCCAGGATGAAGTCATGCTCGGTGCGGGTGGTGTCTTCCAGCGCGAAGTCCACGTTGGGGGTGTACTGGCGGGCGTGGGCGACGCCGGTGCGCGCCATCTCCAGCACCTCGGCGCGGGTCTTGCCCAGCTTCACCTCACGGTGCAGTGGCGATGTGCTGACGAAGGGATGCAGCGACCCCTGATCGGCGTCACGCACAGCTTCCCAGGCGCGGTCAATATCCGCTCTGGCGCAGCGGGCAATCGAGCATATCTCGGCGCCATGCACATTGCGCGCAATCAGCCGGATCGCCTCGAACTCCGGCTCACCGGAGATGGCGAAGCCGCAATCCAGCGTGTCGAAGCCCATAGCGGCCAGTGCGCGGGCAATCTCCAGCTTCTCCTCGGCAAAGTAATTGATGCCGGGAGTCTGCTCGCCATCGCGCAGGGTTGTCTCGAAAAACTTGACGATGCGGGGCATCGGTTTCTCCCTTCTGCCAGACGCTTGTAGTTCATCTCAGGTGTTGGATTGAATTATTCATCGGCCCTATCCGCCTCAGCGATCTGCTCGGCAAAGAGTGGCGACTGAAGCTGGCGCTGGCGCTCCTGCTGCAACTGCTTGTAGTTGACGGAGGAGACCACCGGTTCGCCGGTCATCGCTTCCACTTCGCGGCGCGCGTTGCCGCCGACCCGTCCGGCGTCGGTCGCGTCGCGCTGTAGCTCGTTCACTCCCTGCTACTGGCGCGACTGGTGGAGTGTCGCCGCCGCTGTCTCAGCGAGACTGTTGAGCGCCAGATCCATCGCCGTCATGCTGTCTTGCAAGTTGTGGCGCGGCGTGATGCCCTTGATGTTGCGGTGTTCGGCGGTAGTCACGTCGAACGTGCCTTTGCTGAGCGTATCGGTGAACAGGGCGAAGTCGCGGCCCTCCTTCGCGCCACGCAGCGCCCACTGCGCCGTCACCTCCGTCCGCACGCCGATCTTATCAAGGCGACGGCCAATCCGGAAATCGGTGTAACCTTTCTTGATATACTGTTTGCGCAGGCGTTCGAGGGCCAGCGAGGGCTGGGCATCTTCTTCCAGCCGCACGGCCGACCTTTGCCAGCCATTGCCGGAACGGCTCGGTTCTGGGCGAGGGAATGGACCGCACGATGCGCAACAGCGTCTCGGTATCGGCGGCGTCGGTGCTGTAGAACTTACCATCACGCGACTGCATTTTCAGTTGGAGACACTTTCTAGACAACTCACGAAAACCCTCGTCTGCAATACGGGCTTTCATAACTGTCCAATACTTGCGCGGGTTCGCACTATCTGTCAGTACCCCAACCATGTCAACCACCGAGAACCACCAGCGGCCATCGAACCACTGCATGCGGATGCGTTCGTTGGTGGTGGTGGCGTCGAAGATCGCCAGTGAGAATGCGTCTGTCTCGTCTGTCGTGTCGCATGTGTTGGTGAGATTGGTGTGTTCGTCGTCTGTGTTCTGAGGCATGATCAAGACCCCTCTACTTCATGCTAACCCAGCCAGCTAAAGGGATACTGCGGATCGTCGAGTTGCTCGGCGTCGGCGGCGAACTTGAGCGGACGGAAGGTATCTACCATCACCGCAAGCTCTTCGGTGCGCTCGGCGCCCAGACTCTGCTCCACCGTTCCCGGATGCGGCCCATGCGCGATGCCACGCGGGTGCAGCGTGATCGAACTGACCTCGATGCCCTTGCGGCTGCCAAAATTGCCGCTGACGTAGTAGATCATCTCGTCGGAGTCAATGTTGCTGTGGTTGTAGGGGACCGGAATCGAGAGCGGGTGGTAATCCAGCTTGCGCGGGCAGAAGGAGCAGACCACGAAGTTTGGCCCCTCGAAGGTCTGATGGACGGGCGGCGGCTGATGCACACGCCCGGTGATCGGCTCGAAGTCGTGGATGCTGAAGGCGTAGGGGTAGAGGAAGCCGTCCCAGCCGACGACATCCAGCGGGTGAAAGTCGTAGGTATAGGCCATCACCTCGCCGTTGACCTTGATGCGCACCTGATACTCGCCGCGCTCCTCGTGCTGGGGTAGCTCGGTCGGCATGCGCAGGTCGCGTTCACAATAGGGCGAGTGTTCGAGCAACTGGCCGAACTCGTTGCGATAGCGTTTGGGCGGCTGGATGGCGTGACCGAACGCCTCGATCACCAGCATGCGCTGCTCCGGCGTCTCTGGCTGCACACGCCAGGTCGTCCCGCGCGGCACCAGCAGGTAGTCGCCCTCCTCATAGGGCAGCGTGCCGAAGGTGGTTTCCAGCGCGCCCTTGCCTTCATGGATGAAAAGTAGCTCGTCGCCCTGCGCGTTGCGATAGAAGTAGTCCATCGGCGCGGTTGGGCGCGCGACCGAGAGCGCGCAGTCGTCGTTGTAGAGCAGCAGGCGCCGCCCCTCGATGGGATCGCCGCCAGCTTTGACGCCCGCCGTCTTCAGGTGATGATGGCGATGCACCTCCTGCGGCCATTCCTCGCGGCACGCGGCGCTGTGGCGAGCCACCGCCGTCACGCGGGTGGGCGGATAGCGGTGATAGAGCAGCGAGTAGACGCCGCTGAAGCCCTCCTCACCAAAGAGTTCCTCGGAGTAGAGGCCCCCCTCCGGCGTGCGGAACTGTGTGTGGCGCTTGTGTGGAATCTCGCCAAGACGATAATACGATGGCATATGCGCCTCCTATGTGGAGCATCCCTCGGCCCTGAAGGGCCTGTGTCCGCTGTGAGCAGTGTGGGTGATGTGAGTGATGTGGATGACGGGGGTGACGTGGATGGGCGCCCGCTCTCAGCCCTGAAAGGCCGGAGCACGGACGCGGCTGGGCCTGAAGGCCCAACCGACTGGCACTGCTACAGGTTGCCGCGCAGCGCCTGCTCGCGCTCGATGGCCTCGAAGAGTGCCTTGAAGTTGCCCTCGCCAAAGCCGCGCGCGCCTTTGCGCTGGATCACCTCGAAGAAGACGGTCGGGCGATCCTGCACGTTCTTGGAGAAGATTTGCAGCAGGTAGCCGTCGTCGTCGCGATCTACCAGGATGCCCAGCTTGGCCAGTTCCTCGATGGGTTCGTCAATCTTGCCGACGCGATCCTCAAGCTCTTCATAGTAGCTGGAGAGGCCGGGGATGAACTCGACGCCCTGCGCCTTGAGCTTCGTCACGGTCTTCACGATGTCGCCGGTGATCATGGCGATGTGCTGCACACCCGGCCCGCGATAGTAGTCGAGATACTCCTCGATTTGCGACTTCTTGCGCCCGACGGCGGGTTCGTTGATGGGGAACTTGATCTTGCCGTGGCCACCCTGCATCACCTTCGACATCAGCGCCGAATACTCCGTGCTGATCGCCTCGTCGGTGAAGTGGATGATCTGCGTAAAGCCCATCACGCGCTCGTAGAACTCGACCCACTCGTTCATCTTGCCAATCTCGACATTGCCGACCACATGGTCAATCGCGGCCAGACCTGCCTCATGTGCGCGCTGCTCCGGCCTGACCTCCAGCGCACGATACCCCGGCAGGAATGGCCCGGCGTAGTCTTCGCGCTCGATGAAGCTGTGCAGCGTCTCGCCATACGTATAGATCGCGGCGCGCTTGACCCGCCCAAACGAATCCTCGGTGACGGTCGGCTCCATCGCGCTGCGGGCGCCCCGCTGGATCGCCGCCTGGTATGCCTGCGCGGCGTCCGGCACTTCCAGCGCGATGTCTTTCACGCCGTCGCCATGCAACTTCACATGCTCGGCGATGGGGCCTTCGGGACCAAGCGCCGTCGTCAGCACCAGGCGAATCTTGCCCTGCTGCATCACATAGCTGGCGCGGTCGCGGGCGCCGGTCTCAAGTCCGGCATAGGCGACGGGAACGAAGCCGAAGGTGTTGGCGTAATACACCGCCGCCTGCTTGGCGTTGCCGACGTAGAACTCGATGTGGTCCCAGTTCTTGATCGGCAGGAAATCATCGTGCGCGCTCTCGGCGCTCTGCGTGTTCTGGGTGCTCTCAGCCATTGGAATGTGTACCCTCCTGATGTGGTGTGCGCTGTTGTCGTGCTGTCTGCTGAAAACAGGGAATTACTCTCGTTCGGGGTGTATCTGAAGCGTGTTGTACCACGTTTGCCCGTGAGCGCGGATACGCCAGAGGGAGGCGCTATAAACAGTGTTGGCGCCTGGGATGGGCATGGGGGTGAGAGCCAGATTCACGGAGGCGATGCGGGGAATGCGGGGAATAGTAAGGCGCGGGTGAAGAGGGTAGAAATCTCCCCTATCCTGGTATCTATTATCCTGGTATCTATTATCCTGGTATCGGGAAAGACGACTGCAAACACCCCAAAACTCCTTTGTTTTCGGGTTTTCTGCGCCGTGCGAGATACTGCAAAATACTACAATACTGCTGGGTGGGCCTGACAGCCCGAAAGCGGCGCCTCGATTGCCCACAGTATAGCACGCGGAGGTGTGCGCCGAGATATGTCGAGAAGCGGAGCGCCATGTTCTCATGCACTGTTGATTGAGAACACGGCGCTCCGCTTCGTGGTGCGGCCGCTTACACCCCACCACCGAGCCGGCGCTGATCGCGGGGCTCATAGCTCGTTGTGACTGCCTTGTGGGAGGGCGCCGGTGTCCGTGGCGCCGAGGTCGTCGGAGCGACCGGCTGCAAGCCGAGGCCATTGTGAGATGGGGCGTCCATTGATGCGGAACTGGTTTGGTTCGTCGGCGCCGTTGCCCCAGCGCTGTGGCCAACCCTTGGGCGAGTCTTCCCACCGCTCCTGCCGACCATACACAGTCATATCCAACAGCCCATAGCTGGGGGACATCACCTCCACACCACGACCACCATTCCAATAGGTCTCGAACACACGATCTCCGCGCCGCATGTAGCACACCAACAGGCCAAACTCGCGCCCGTCAAGCAGGGCGCCGGCGGAGTCTTGCGCCGAGTACCACGGGACGTCCCAGCCCATGAAGTCACGGTAGCGCAAGCTCTCCTCGTACGAACCTTCGCAGAACGTGGCGTAGGTAACGTCGCGGGAATGCAGGTAGGACAACTCACGCACCTGGCCGTTGAAGAAGGTGCAGCCCTCGCACTGGCCGCTGGCGGGTTGACCAGCATGCCACATGTGAAAGTAAGCGATCAGCATCCCCCGGCCCTCAAAGACCTCTAGCAACGTGACCGGTCCCTGCGGGCCGATTAGCGTGATGGAGGGGTCCACCTCCACCATTGGCAGTCTCCGGCGAGCCGCCGCGATGGCATCTCCTGCGCGGGTGTGCGCTTTTTCCCGAACGAGCAGCTTGTCGAGTTCCACCTGCCACGTGGCCCGGTCGACCACCGTAGGCAGTGCAGCGACGTCCAGGTCACTGGTGGAATGGTGCTGATCATGTGTGCTCATAGGTGTTTCCTGCTTTCTTTTCTCTCCCGCGTGCATGGGGCAAACTTGATGGGGCGAGCCTGGCGCGAGCGAAACCCGATTCAGGCGAATGGCGCCTTGACGACTGTAGTCTTGAGGGTGGTAGAGAAGTGCTTTTACCCGCAGGACTGGTGTAGTGTGGAATCGCCAACCACTCTTTGGTTGAAAAGGTACAAGCGCCGACCAACCCTTTCTCACGCACAGGCGAGAAACCGGAACGCGGAGTAGGCGATTGGTTCTTCCAAAAACTGGGGATTGCAAACAAAGAGAACGGCCCGTATGGTGGTGAGGCTCATGTCTCATCACGACTGGACGGCATGGGATGCACATTCACCGCTCGCTGCTTGACCCAGCCTTTGGCGGAACCTACCTGTGAAGATGCGCTATGTCGTCCCATGCCGCAAGACATACAACTTCACATGACTCTTGACCCCTCAGTATTGACGTTTGTTTCCCTACTCGCTATACTTGCCGCCAAGAGCGCATAACTTGCGAAAAGACGCCTTGTTTCAGGGCGCGATGTGGGACGCAATGGTGGACACCAAGTGCGAGCAGCGGATGGGGGGCGTCTATGGCGAACGAGGGGCTTGAACCGCGTCCGCTTGGCGTTGTCGTGCGCGACCGTTACCGCATCGAGGCGGTGGTAGGGCGCGGTGGTCTGGGAACCGTCTATCAGGTCTCGGACGTGATCTATGGCAAGCGCACGATCTATGCGCTCAAAGAACTGAGCGATCCCGCGCCCGGCGCCCGCAAGCAGTTTCTGCTGGAATGCCAGTGGCTTCAGGCGCTCGACCACAACCACATCCCCAAAGTGCGCGAGAACTTCGAGTGGAATGGCCGCCTCTATCTGGTGATGGACTTCGTGGCGGGCGACAATCTGGAGCAGGCGCTCACGCGCAACGGCGGCCGCCCGCTGCCGGAGCGGCAGGTGTTGCGCTGGATGCTGCCAGTCTGCGATGCGCTGCAATATCTGCACACGCGCATCCCGCCAATTCTGCACCGTGATGTGAAGCCTGCCAACATCATTGTTTCGCCTGCTGGCTATTCGGTGCTGGTGGATTTCGGCATCGCCAAAGAGCATCTGCCGGGGGCTAACCAGACGGCAACGTTTGTGCGCAAGGCAGGCACCGAGGGCTACGCGCCGCCTGAACAGTATACGGCGTCGAACCAGACGGGGCCGTGGTCTGATGTATACGGCGTAGGCGCCACCATCTTCCACCTGCTGACGGGCGAGGCGCCACCCACTGCCGTCGAGCGCGTCGTGCAGGCGCGGCTGCCCCATCTGCGCGAAGTGAACCCTGCCGTCAGCATGGCGACCGACGCCGCCGTGTGGAAGGCGCTTGTCCTGCGCCCCAGCGACCGCTATCAATCCATCGCCGAGTTTGCCCAACCACTGATGGAGGCGTTGCGCGCGGGGAGCGTCAACGCCAATAGCAATCCATCACCCGGCATCACGGCGTCCTATCCCTCTGTGCCGCCAATTGGCCCCAACACAGCAGCGGGACCAGGAGGAATGGCGCGATCCGCAGCGGATACACGACCGTCAGCGCAGTCCGATCCGATTCCCTATCCACCACTGACGTCTGGCATGTCATCTATGCCTGCTGGGCCTGAAGCGGCGCCGATGTCGTCGCGTCTCTATGGCGCAGGCGCGCCTTCACCTGCGCCATACTCGCCGCTGCCCACCTCCAGGCCATCGCCCGCCAGGCCAATCACCAACACTGGATTGACTACTGGATTGACCGGCACGCTGCGTACACCATCCAGACCGCCGGATGCGTACGCCACGACGACCACCACAGCAAACCTGTCGCGCGCACAGGCGGCGCGGCGCACAGCCGTGACCCGCGACGATCTCGCCATCGATCCGTCGGCGTTCCCTGACGAGGCTGGACGCCCAGCGCGGCGGCATAACTCCGATGACACTGATGACAAGCCCCGGCGTCGCTTTGTCACGCCCATCTTCATTGGCGGCGGGCTGATAGCTACCGTGGCGGTGATAGCAATACTTGCCATTGTCCTCACGCAGGTCTTCGCGCCGCTTGATCGTTCATCGCCGCGGATGACCATCACTGGTT
>JBDTAI010000535.1:0-6503 GCA_039924685.1 Ktedonobacterales bacterium | reverse complement strand
TTGGCATGATGCCTCGGTGGAGTGGTCGAGAGGCCGCTGACGGGGCAAGAAAGAGGAGTTCATACTCATGGCTTCAGTAACCCTGGTTCTCAACGATGTCGCATTGTGGATTATCGGCGGCGCGATAGCCGGCCTGGTCGTCGGGCGCTTGATGCGCGGCGGTGGTTTCTTTGTGGACGTCCTGCTCGGTATCGTCGGCGCGGTTATCGCCAACGTCATCGTCGCCTATTTCGCCAGTAGCATCTTTGCGCGCTACCAGTTCTGGGGCGAGTTGGTGGTCGCCGTTCTCGGCGCCATCGTGCTGGTGGTGCTGGAGCGCCTGGTGACGGGTCGCCGCCGCGCAACCCCGACGGCGTAATCTCGCAGTGTCAACCTCATTCACGTCTATCAGCGGCGGGGAAGATGATTCCTCGCCGTCTGTTTTTGTCTGCAAGAGCCGCTTGGTCCTTTCGCCGCTTCCTGCACTGTTACGCCTCTGCGCCTGCTGCGTCTCTTGCTTATGGGGATGTCTGCGCGTGTGAGGAAGGGCGCAGGCGGAGCGGGAGGGAAGCGCCGGATGTCATTTCAGCCACCGTTTGGGCCGCCAGGCGAACCGGTCGGGCCGTTCGACGACGAGGAGCAGCCGACACAGCGTCTCTCCGGCGCTTCGAATGATGTCTGGCGACCGGCATATCTCAGCGACGAGCATACACAGCGGCCCCGGCCAATACCTGGCGTTACGGATCAGCTGGTTGCTCATTCGGCGTCACGCTCCGGCCCAAACGCATTGACGCGCCTCACCAGCCAGCTATCCAGGCTATCCGTCAGCCGTCGCTCGCTGCTGATCGCCGCTGTCTGTGCGGTGTGTGTAATCGCCTGTGGCGCCTCGGCGCTGGCTTTTACGCTGAATATGGCGGCCACTTCCCAGATGGCCCAGCAATCCACCTTTACCAGCGCGCCTACCAGTACGCTGGCGCCAACGCTGGTGGCCACGGCGACCCATGCCCCGACCAAGACAGCTACGCATCATACTGTCTCGAAGACGCCGCCCGTGCCTGCGCCCACGCCGCCACCAGGTGGCAACCCGACTGGCAACTTCTGCCCGACGCCAACGCCTGGGCCAACCGATACTCCCGCGCCGACGGCCACGGCTACTGCTACAGCAACTTCCGGCGCCAGCCCGACGAGTAGTACTGTGGCGTCAAATGCTGCGCTCTCGACTTGCACGCCCTGTCCCTATTACAAGGGCAACAATCCCAGCCAGAGCGCGATCCAGGCGGCGCTGTTCTCCGCCGCTACCCTCTATCATCTGCCGCGCAATCTGCTCCAGGCGGTGGCCTGGCAGGAGAGCCGCTGGCATGAAGATGTCACCTCCTGTGACGGCGGCATCGGGCTGATGCAGATACAGTATTACACCTATCCCTGGCTCAATGGGCAGAGCATCCTCGCCTGCAACCTGGGCGCGACCAGCTATGATCCCTATACCTTGCAGGGCAACGCCAACCTGGGCGCGAAGTATCTGAAGTGGCTCAGTTGCTTCTATAGCTATTGGGGTGATGATGGTGGTGTTTCGCCGCAACAGCCAGGGGCGTATACCATCGCCTGGTACTACCAGCAGGCGGGCTTGCAATATCCCGACGCCAAGAACGCCGACGGTAGCGCCAATCCCAACAGCTTCTGCGCCGTCGTCTTCAACGACGCCAGCAACAGCTACTATTCCGATCTGCCATCCACCACCGCCGATCCGTGGAGTTGCCCGTATAGCGCCACCACCGGCGATAACCCATTGCTGGATATGACGCTCAGCGCGTACAACGAAGGGGCGGGCTACACCGACCAATACGGCATTCAGAACGAGTGGTATGTGCAGGGCGTCGAGGGCTGGATACCGCAGTTCGCCAACGGCTCGTTGCCCGCATGACCTCACCCTGGTCCTCTCCTGTGAGGGGAGAGGCTGGGAGAGGGGTCTGCTGATCGCTAGCCTTTGCGCGCCCGCACCAGCAGCAGTGTGGGAACTTCACGATTGCCTGGCTCGTTGTCACCCATCGCCTGTGGTTCGCTGATGCGCTCGATGCGCAGGCCCGCCGCGATCAGCGTGTTGAGGTAGGCGCCCAGCGTGCGATGATATTCGCCCACCTGCCCACGCACACCGGATGTGTTCTCCGACTGCCAGTAGCCCTCAGTGAAGTAGGCGCTGACCTCACGCGCTGGCGAGCCATCATTCCAGGTGGTCCAGCGCGAACGTGATGTCTGGTAGCAGGGATGCGTGATGGCAAAAACAAACCAGCCGCCGGGCTTGAGCAGCCGGTACACCGTCTGGAACGTTGCGGCAATATCGGCAATAGGCATCAGCGCCATGATGCAGGCGACGCCGTCGAAGCTGGCGTCTGGCAGATGGGCGCCGGTCTGCGCGTCGTCGTGAAGATAGCGAATGCCCAGCGGCGTTTCATCTTCATAGCGCCGCGCCAGCGCCAGCAGCCGCTCCGAGATGTCGGCGCCGACAAGGTGCGCGCCACGTTGCGCCAACTCGCGGGTGACGAAGCCCTGCCCACAGGCAAGATCGCAGAGAGTCAGCCCCTGCACATCGCCGACCAGATTCAGCACAGCGGGTAGCAGCGTTTCTCGATAGAGCGGACGTTCGCGTAGATAGCCATCGTACCACTCGGCGATGGCGTCATAGGGCGTCGCTGGCGGCTGGGGTGATGTGTCGGGCATAGGTAATCTCCCTTCGCTACAAGTTCGCTACAAGAGAGTATGACACGGCGAGAGAGAGCAGTGCGAGACCCAGCCAGCCCGGCGCGCTGCGGCAGACGCTGCGGCAGACGCCGCGCTCGGTCAGCCCAATGAAACGCGATGAAACGCGATGCGACAGCGAGGCGTTTGCAACCTGGCTACCGCCTGTCGCGTACTCTATCACGCCCCGGCTGGCCAGGCGTCACATCTTCGTACTATCCCTCCGGCTGGTATTCTGGTAGTATAGGGAGCGGCATGTGTCGGGTGTCTGGTTCCGCTGGCTATGCGCCCCGCCAGCATGCGATGTTTGTGAGGCGCGGCGGCAGTGGACGCAACGGCACATAGGGGCCACCAGGGGAAGGGAATGGCAATGCAACGAAACAATCGTGGGTTCGGGCGCTGGCTTGCGGAGTCGCGCAGTCCCATTTTACTTGTGATCTCGGCGATCTGTCTGCTGGCGGTGGCGGCGGGGGTGCTGCTGATCGCGCAACAGCCCGGCGGGCCATTGGGGCCGACAAACAACGGATCGGCGCTGGTGAATACGGCGATGACATCCACCCCTGCGCAACAGCGTTCGACGCATGCCGTCCCGCGCTTGCCGGGCCTGCCCGCGTTGCCACAGCGCACCAGTCAGCTTGCCGCGCTGGATGGCTGCCCTACGCCGACGCCGCTGCCCGTGCCAACCGATACCTCCACCACACCGAGCGCCGTGCCAGCGACGGATACGCCGACGGATACACCAGCGGCGGCCACGCCCGGCTCAACCTGCACGGCCTGCCCCTTTTACAAGGGCGACAATCCTGGCCAGAGCGATATTTTGCAGGCGCTCGCCACCGCTGCCACCACCTATCAACTACCCATCAATCTGCTCCAGGCGGTGGCCTGGCAGGAGAGCCGCTGGCATGAGGATGTGTTGTCGTGCGACGGCGGCATCGGGCTGATGCAGATACAATATTATACGTACCCCTGGCTCAATACGCAGAGCATACCAACCTGCGGCTTTGGCGTCACGAACTATGATCCCTACACCTTGCAGGGTAATGCCAACCTGGGCGCCAAGCTGCTGAAGTGGCTCAGTTGCTTCTATAGCTATTGGGGCGACAATGGCGGCGCGTCGTTGCAACAGCCGGGCGCCTACACCATCGCCTGGTACTACCAGCAGGCGGGCTTGCAATATCCCGACACCCTCAACGCGGCTGGCAGCGCCAACGCGAATAGTCTCTGCGCCGCCGTCTTCAACGATCCCACTCGCCCGGAGTTCGCCGCGTTGCCCGCGACCACCGCCGATCCGTGGAGTTGCCCCTATAGCGCCACCACCGGCGATAATACGCTGCTGGATATGACGCTCAGCGCGTACAATGAGGGGGCAGGCTACACCGACCAGTACGGCATTCAGAACGAGTGGTATGTGCAGGGCGTCGAGGGCTGGATACCGCAGTTCGCCAACGGCGCGCTGCCACCTGCCGCCACGGCGACGCCAACCGACACGACGCCAACGACGACCGCTACGGCCACCCCTGGCGCCTGACCTGACCCCAGACGCTCTCCTGCATGATGTTTGACATCTTGATCGGTACTGGATCGCGTGCGTTGGTTCGTGGCCTGAAGGCCACAGGTAATCCCAATGGGCGCCATGATGAATACCCGATCACGATGTCAAAGAACGTCGCGGAGAGGGGAGAGGGCAGCATAGATCAGCGATTCAGGAGGCGCGGAAGGAGCGTTGAGCGATGTCTACAGGGCCAACAGAGCCAACAGGGCCAACAGAGCCAACAGAGCCAACAGAGCCAGCGCAACCGACTGAACCAGCACCTGCAACACCTGATACGCAAGCGCCTGTGTCAGTCAGCGAGACGGGCTGTTGTGTGGTTGGCGGTGGACCGGCGGGCGCGATGCTGGCGCTGCTGCTGGCGCGTGCGGGTATTTCGGTAACGCTGCTCGAAGAACATCTGGACTTCGACCGTGACTTTCGCGGCGACACCATCCATCCCGCTGTGATGCGCAATCTTCAGGAGATCGGGCTGGATCGGCGCCTGCTGGAGCTACCCCATACCGAATTGCGCACGATGACCATCGGGGCGGTGGATGGGCCGCTGGTCATCAACTTTGGCCTGCTCAAAACGCCGTATCCCTTCATCACACTCATGCCACAGAAACGCTTTTTGGAGTTCGTTACCAGTGAGGCGGCGTACTCTCCGTCGTTTCATCTGGTGATGGGGGCGCGGGTCGAGGCGCTCATCACCGAGGGGAACGAGGGAGAGGGGAACGAGGGAGAGGGGAACGAGGGCGTGGTGCGTGGGGTGCGCTATCGCGGGCAGGACGGCTGGCATGAGGTGCGGGCGCTGGTGACGGTGGGCTGCGACGGTCGCTTCTCGCGGCTGCGGCGGTTGGGCGGCTTCAGCGCCGATACCACCTCATCGGCGATGGATGTACTCTGGTTCCGCCTGCCACGCCGGGCAAACGATCCCCAGAACGCGCTGGCGCGTGTCGCCAATGGACGCTTCCTGGTGATGCTTGACCGCGACGACCAGTGGCAGATCGCCGCCGTCATTGCGAAGGGCAGCTATCAGCAGGTGCGCGCCGAGGGTATCACTGCGCTGCAACAGTTCGTAGTGGAGGCGGCGCCGGAGCTGGCCGACCGCGTGGGCGCGTTGACCGACTGGAAGCAGGTCGCGTTGCTCTCGGTAGCCTCTGATCGGTTGCGGCGCTGGTATCGTCCGGGCCTGCTGCTGATCGGCGATGCGGCGCATACGATGTCGCCGGTGGGCGGCGTGGGCATCAACTACGCCATTCAGGATGCCGTGCTGACGGCGAATACGTTCTATGAACCACTGAGCGCCGGGCGCGCGCCTGCGCTCGATGCACTGGCCAGCGTGCAACGTCGCCGCGCCTTGCCGACACGCATCATCCAGACAATTCAGGCGCAGATTCAGCGGCGCCTGGTGAAGCAGGTGCTGGTGACTGGCGAGGGACTGCATATTCCGGTGTGGATGCGGATGTTGCTGAGACTGCCGGGGATACGCGCGCTGCCACCGCTGCTGATCGGCATTGGCGTGCGCCCGGTTCACGTCGCACCGGAACTGCGGGCCGCGCATGACGGCGTGGCGCCGGTGGCCGCGACGGCGCCTGAATGATCGCCTGAATGATCGCCTGAATGATCGCCCGGATTGCTCCTGTTTCTTCCATGTCTGGCCCAATCTCACCCAAAAGATTGCCAAAACAGGACCATCTTCTCTCTATGACAGTCCCGCCAACGTGGCTGGATTGGCTCATAACCCGTCTTGATAACTACACACGCGGCATGGATGGCCACGCGCCTCTGCCCGCTTGTCCAGCCTCTTTTGCTTCCGCGCCAACGAAAAGTAGCGAGCGGTTGACAAGAACAGCCGTTCTAAGGTACACTCGTCATAGCAGGGTACGGACATTTCCAGACACCTGCGGACAATCACGGACAGATACAGATAGATTTAGGCAGCGCCGGTAACGCCTGGCACATCCATATACAGACAGGTACGGCGGCTGCAATAGCACAGATACATGACGCGGTGATCTCCGTTGGCGAGGGGAGCAGCAAGAAGAGAGGGTTGTCAGTCGGTCGGTATGGCCTGTTTTTCGCTAGAGAGCAGCAGATGGGCCGAACGATGAGTGCGCATCCACCGGATGCTGTCAACGTAGCAACCCACTGATGCTGGCACATTGGGCGGGCAGCGATACACTTCATATGCAACCATACAGGCGTCATGGGCGCGTAATTGCGCTCCCATGACGCACAGGCAGGAGGAACAGCGATG
>JBDTAI010000534.1:0-14901 GCA_039924685.1 Ktedonobacterales bacterium | reverse complement strand
CGCAACGACTCAATCAGGTGATCGCCGCCGCGCTGCCGCGCCTGTTGCCGCACTGCCAGGTGTTGCATGTCAGCGGCGAACTGACCCATGCTGCGACCCGCGCTCAGGCCGAGGAAGCCATGAATGCCGCGTCAGTTGCGCCTGAGTTGCGCGCCCGCTATGCGCTCTATCCCTATCTGAAGGACGAGATGCCTGCCGCGCTTGCCGCCAGCGATGTCGTGCTGTGCCGTTCCGGCGCCGCCACGCTGGCCGAACTGGCGATTGTCGGACGCGCCAGCGTGCTCGTGCCGCTGCCGCCCGGCTTCACTGGCTCGCCGCAGGCCGTCAACGCCGCGATGTTCCAGCGCGCAGGCGCCGCCGAGGTCACGCTGAACCGCGATCTGACCCCTGAGCGCGCCTGTGATCTACTGCTACCATTGCTGGCCGACGCCGACCGTCGCCAGCGGATGGGGAATGCCGCCCGCACACTGGCTCACCCTGACGCCACCTCTGCGCTTGCCGCCGCCGTCGCCGCGCTCGCCAATCGTACATCCACCAAGAGCAAGCGATGATTACTGCTGCACGAGGCGCAGCACAGAGCGGGCCTTGATCGCCAGTTGCAGCGAGAAGCGCAGATCGGCGTCGTCGAGATCGTGGCCGAGCAGATCGCGGGCGCGGCCGAGGCGATAGAGCAGCGAGTTGCGGTGCAGGTGCAGCCGTCGAGCCGCCTCCGAGAGATTGCCGTTGCTGGCGAAGAAGACATCGAGCGTCTCGATCAATTCCTCGCCGCTGCGGCTCTCTGGCTGGAATGGCGCCAGCGTCCGTTCCACAAAGGGGGTAAGTTCGTCGCTCGCATGCAGCGCCAGTAGCAGCCGGTAGACCCCCAGGTCCGCCGGACGCGCAATCGCGCCGGGACCAAGCAGCATACGCCCCAGTCGAGCGGCGTCGCGCGCCTCACTCGCCGAGCGTCGCGCTCCGGCGGGGGTCGTCGCCGGTTCGCCTAGTCCGGCATACCAGACGACTGGTGAAGAATCGGCTTTATCGGCTGTATGCGCAGGCGCGCGTCCCAGTGCCCGCGTGAGGATCATCTGTGCGCGTGCGGCAAGCGCGTCCATCTCGCCTGCGCCAGTCGCAGTGTTGCCAGTGGCCTGCGCGCCGTCGTGGCTCACGTCTGCGCTCCCTGCCTGCCGTTGTCCCTGCTGTGGCGGGTCGCCTGCCGCCAGCGGTAGCAGCGCGATCACCTCTTCCACCTGCCTGATCTGCGTCCTGATCTGCGTATTGCCCTGTCTGTGCTGTCGCTGTCTATCATCGGTGGCGGCATTGCCCTCATAGCCACGATAGCCACGATAGCCACGATAGCCACGATAGCCGCCAGAGCGCTGTTCATTCCATTGCTGCGGCGCAAACGCTTCACTTCCCTCGCCACTTGCGGGTCGCGCCAGTGTCCATGCGCCCAGCGCCACCGTCAGCGCATCGGCAAGTTGCGCGCCCGGCGACGCCACCACGGCGAGGGACTGGGGGAGCGCCGCCTGCGATACAGCGATTGTGGCGCGGCGCGGCGGCCCACCGCTGGGCGCCTGTTCCGTGTCTGTGGCTGATGTGGCTGATGATGCCGGATCGGGCGCCAGTTCTACCCAGAGCGCGGCGTAGGGATGGCTGAGGTCGTAGCCAAGCTGGGTGGCGCGTGCGCGCATCTGCGCCTCGCCAACATAGGTTCCCGCCAGCAACGCTGCCAGCGCCTCGGCGCGTAAACTGGATCGCAGGCTGGTGGCATAGGCGTCGGCGCGCTCTGGAGGTGTATCGGTGGCCCGCGCGCGCCGTTCGAGCACATGGGCGATCACCGCGCGCTCCACCTCCAGCAAGGGCGCCCGCAGCGGCAGGGCGATCAGCGGCGTCTCGATGCGGTTGGCCAGTGCGCGTGTCGCGGCCACATCAGCGGCGCCAAGCGGCGTATGCGGCGCCGTGGCGCTGGTTGTATCTGCCTCTTCTGTGGGTAGCAATCCGGCGATGGCGACGGCTGAGGCGCCAATGCTTGTCAGTTGCTCGACGACGGCGGCCAGCGTGAAGGAGGGCGCCTGCGCCTGGAGTGCGCGTAGCGCGCCCAGCGAGAGCAGCGCCAGATCGCCGCCCTGGAAGCCCTCGAAGGCAGGCAGTCGGGCGCGCATCACACTGGCGCCCGTCACCGCGCGCCCCAGGCCACTTTCACCCGCTACCAGACGTCCCTGCCAGCGCCAGAGCAGGGTGACGAGGTCGCGCACGGTGACGGAGTCATTCATGCCCACCGGATGCCTCCTCTTGCTGGCTGGCGGCTAGCCACGATCACGCACATGTGCTTATCTCGGCCTTGAAAGGCCGGAGTACGGACGACGGGCATAAGTCAGGGACTTCGCACATCGCTGTCGCGCAAAACACGAGACGCCATCCCCCTGCGAACGTGCCGCCGGTGGATGGCGTTGTATAGCGTCTGCTAGATAGAGCGCGCGGACGCTAGCGGCGAGCGGCGGCTGGACGCTGCCCCTGCGCCTGGGTTTGTGCCAGCGCATGGCGTTTCTCTGCCGTCTTCTTCGCCTTTTTGAGATGCTTGTGCCACGCGACACGCTTCGACTTGTTCATGCGTTCCCTTTACTCTTAACACCTGCGGACTTCGGTCTGCCGTCCCCGTCCCGTGCTCCGGCGCCTCGGCGCCTCGGCGCCGAGAGTGCCAACAATCACCACAATAGTATGTTTGCCTGCTCAGGCTTCGGGTTCGGCCAGATCGCTCTCTTCGAGGTCGGTTTCGTGCATGTCGTCCGCCTCTTCGTCTTCATCGTTGTCGAGGTAGTCGCCATCTTCGCCGAACTCGTCGTCATCCTCATTTCCATAACGAATGACGGAGCCTTTAATGTACGCGCGTACCGTATCGCCGCCACCCTGGGTCGGAAAGCTGACCTTGCCGAACTGACTGGGGTGCTGGAATGTTTCGCGGATGATGATCCGCACATCGTGGCCGCTGAGTTCGGCGATACCGGCGGCATACAGGTTGCCGCCTTCCATGAACTTGATCAGGCGACTGGCGAGGCGTGGCTCAACGCGCCCAATGCGCACATCGGAGCCGTTCAGCACATAGAGCCGACTGCCCTCACGCTTGAGATAGACCTGATCACCCGCCGTCAAGCGCGCCAGGATTGCCCGCGCCGCGACATCTACCAGGTTGGTGAAGCCGGTTTTTCCGGTCTCCTCGATGAAGAGGCGGGGGTCCATACGCTCGTGCGAGGCGCCGCGTCCGCCGCTGTTGCCATCGCCCAGTTGCGCCAGGCGATCAAGGTTCTTGCGAGCAATGTTGTTGGAGGGATCAAGCTCCAGCGCACCGTTGTAGGCTTGCTTCGCGTCGGCGTACTGGCCCAGTTCGCTGAGGGCTTTGCCCAGACGATTGAGCGTGCTGAGGTCGCGGGGGAACGCCGAGAGCAACTGGCGATTGATCGTCACGGCGTCTTCCCACTGGCTGTCGAGCGCCAGTTTGATGGCCTGCTCGGTGAGTTGGCGCTGAATACGCGCGCGCTCCTCCGGCTGGTAGGTGGCTTGGGTCATGTAAGCTGCTATCCTCCTGAAAGACGCCCTCCTCCGCCTGGCTGCATCACGGTACGGCCAGCGAATCACCTGCCTCGGAGCATCGAGCATCGTGGGGGTGTATTGCGTCAATTTCCAAGCGAGTATTCTACCGCAACATGCGCGTCCCCTGCAATGACCATGCCGATATGTGCGCAATCTGCACATTGACGAGATCGCCGGGGCGCAGATCGGTCTGTGGGCGCGCCATCACCGCGACACCGCCAGCCGCGCCATCAGTCGCCAGTCGTTGCGCCGCGCCGCCGTCCTCATGTGCGCCCGGGCGCTCCGCTGGAAAGAAGACCAGCTTGTTGGTGCGGTTGCGTCCGCGCCATTGGTGCTGGCCGCCCGCGACCTGATGCGACTCGACAAGCACCTCTTCCACCCGATCAAGATAGCCAGTGTTGATGGCGCGCGCGATGCGCTCCTGCACGTGCTCCACGGCTTGCAGTCGCGCCTTCTTCACCGCCAGCGGCACATCATCTTCCCACTTATAGGAGAGCGTGCCAGGGCGCGGCGAATAGGCCGCCACATGTACTACGTCGAAGCGGGTTTCTTCGAGCAGATCGAGGGTATGCTGAAACTCCGCGTCGGTCTCGCCACAGAAGCCGACGATCACATCGGTGGAGAGCGAGACGCCTGGCCACCAGGCGCGCAGCCTGTCAATCAATGCGCGGTACTCATCGAGTGTGTAGCCACGGCGCATGCGGCGCAATACCCCATCGTCGCCATGCTGCACTGGGATGTTGACATGCTCACAGACTTTGGGCAGCGCCGCCATCTGGTGGATCAGTTTGTCAGTCATATGGCGCGGATACGAGGTCATGAACCTGATGCGCTCGAGGCTGTCAATCGCACTGAGGCGCTCCATCAGGTCGCCCAGGTCGGCCTGCTGATCTGGCAGGTCAAGCCCATAGGCTTCGACGGTCTGGCCCAGCAGGGTCAGTTCGCGGGCGCCCGCCGCCACCAGTTCACGCGCCTCGATCAGCAACTCTTCCAGTGGGCGGCTGCGCTCGACGCCGCGCCGCGCCGGCACGATGCAGTACGAACACACCTTGTTGCAGCCCAGGATGACGGGCAGCCAGGCCGTCGGCCCATGCGATTGCCTGGTGGCCGTGATGTCGGTGGGATAGTGCAGTTCGCGGGTCGCCGGTCGCGGTGTGATCATCATCGGGCCACTCGCAGGTTGCCCAAGCGTGGCGGCGCTGGCGGTCGGGATCGGCGGGTCGAGCGAGTCATCCAGCGGAGCGGGGACAGGCGAGAGCGGGGCCATCGGCAGGACGGGTAGCGCGCCAGAGAGGCCAATCGTGCGCGGGGCGCCGAGTTCGGCGAAGTCTATGCAGCCCTCACCGGCGATAGGGGTCCAGCGTTCTTCGAGGAACTGCGGCAGGATGTCGGCGCTCTCCACCTTGAAGAAGAGGTCCACGACGGGATAGCGGCGCTTGAGGTCGTCGAGCGTGCGCTGGTTGCCGATCATGCAGCCCATCATCGCCACCAGCAGGTCTTCGCGGCTGCGCTTGGCGTGTTTGAGCAGCGAAAGCTGGCCGTGGGCGCGCTTCTCTGGCTGTTCGCGCACACTGCAGGTATTCAGCACGACGAGGTTGGCGGCGTCCATCGTGGGGGACTCTTGCCAGCCCAGCCCATCGAGGATGCTTGCCACACGCTGCGAGTCGGCCTGATTCATCTGGCAGCCGACGGTCCAGATGTGGTACTTGCCCTGCGCGACACTCATCGCACGCCTCCTGATGATCCTGACGTTACCGGCGCCTGCTTCAGCTTGCCATCGGCCTTGTCCTCAGGCTTGCCGTTGATTTTCGCTTTGCCGTTCGCCTTACTCCTGGATTTGGTCTTGTCGCTGTTGGCGCGCTCGGCTTCTTCGGCCTTCGAGGGGCCGCCCTCATCCTCGATGTCGTCATCGCTGACTTCGCGCACATCTTCAGGGCGGATGTGGTCAATATAGAGGATGCCATCGAGGTGATCGATCTCGTGTTGCAGGATGCGCGCAAACCAGCCCTCCGCCTTGACGCGCACCTCTTTGCCCCGGGGGTCACGCGCCTTGACGGTGACGGCGAGGGCGCGTGGCACATTGTCGCCGACGTAGCCGGGGATGCTCAGGCAGCCCTCGGTCCCCTTCTCTTCGTCCTCACTGCGCTTGAGAATCTCCGGGTTGACCAGCGCAACCGCCTGATCCTCAAACTCGGCCACCAGCACCCGCAGCGATTCGCCGATCTGCGGCGCGGCAAGCCCCACGCCGGGCGCCACACGCATCGTCTCCCACATATCGGTGACCAGCTTTTCCAGATAGGCATCGAAGCGCGAGACCTTCTTGGCCTTGCGCCGCAGCACTGGTTGTTCCATCGTCAGGATTTTGCGGATCGCCATCGTGAGACCTCGTGCGTTCTTTCGTGTATTCGCCCATGTATTCGTCGTCTGGGGTTGTTGCCTGCTCTGTGGCCCGCTTTGGGCGAGTCTATGTCCTATTCTATCCCAAAACAGCCCAGATAGGAAAGCACGCAGCCACCCACTATGTCAAGTATGGGGCGGCTGCGTATGGGTATGGGTATTGCGCATGTGTAGAAGGTGGGCGCTGGTTGACTCGTCATGCGGCGCGTCGGCAAAGAGCGGTGGCTGAAGCTGGCTCTGGCGTTCCAGCTGGAGTTGCTGGGAGTTGCTGGGAGTTGCTGGAACTGACGACGGGCTGGCCGATGCGCGTCTCCACATCGCGGCGGGCGGCGCCACCCACCTCACCAGCCTCGGCGCAATCGTCGTGCAGCGCGGGAAAGCCCTGCGAGTCGCGGGCGCGGTGCAGCGGCGCCGCTGTCGCTTCAGCGAGATTGCTCAACGCAAGCTCCAGCACGGTCATTGAGTCTTGCAGATTCTGGCGCCGCAGTCATGCAGATAGAGGCGTGCAGGCAGCGTCGCAGGCCGCCGATGCCGATTTGCACGGGTGGCGACTGTGCGCGCTGCCAGATATGCTAGCGCCAGGCGGGCGAATCGCTGGCAGGGAACGACTCCATGGACGCTTCGGTCACGGTGTCGTCGCTGTCGGCGTCATCATCCGCCGGTTGCTCGTGCGCATGAGCGTTGGTTGGCGGCGCCTGTGTCACATCCTGTGTGTTGTCCTGTGTGTTGTCCTGTGTCGCTGTCGGCATCTCATCCTGCATATCGGTTGCGGCAGACTGGCGGTTCTCCGAAAGCTGGTTGGGCTGCTGCTCGTCGGCTGTATGGGGGGATGTATCGCCTGTTGGCGTTAGTTGATTGCCTTGCATATCTGTAGCTCCTTCGCTGCTAAGGACTGTTGGGCATTGATGTGAGCCGGGCGCCAGTTCAGTATACGCCATTCCGGCCTTGCGCTACCCTGCCCGCGCGTTGTATCCTCAAAGCGGTTCTGTCAGTTCCTATCAGATAGCTTTCCCCCTATAGTCCCCAATAGCCGAGAGGCAGTCCGTTGAAGTAGACCGCAGCACGCCCCGGCGCGCAGAACGTTGTGTTCATCCGGTTCATTGAGTTCTGAGACGCGCCTGAACGCTTTGCCCAAAGAGACGACCGCTGATGCGCATGCGCTTTCAAGCAATGCGCGGCAGGTCGAAGGTGGAGAGTGGCGTCGCTGCGGTTTTTGGCTGCTTCGGGGCCATCTTCAGATCGCTATATACCTGCGCATCTCGCGCCCCTGAGCGTATCCCCTATTCCGCATCGTACCAGGCGCTGCTATCCTCCTTCCTCTTCTGCGCATTGCACACATCGTTAGCATATGGCGGGCGGTGCGGCATGGCCCTGCCAGCGGCTGAAGCCGCGCCTGGAGTCCCCTATGGGGCGCGAAGCGTGCCTCGCAGGGTGTAAAGCGGGCTGCATCGCCAAGCGCCAGCGATGGCGAATGGGAAGGGATTTGAGTCCCCCTCGCGCCCGTGCTCTGGCATTTCAATGCCGAGAGAGTGTGTAGCCCACCACTCCACACAAGGAGGAATATCTATGCTTCCACCAACACTATCATCAACCGTTCCCGACGCATCATCTCCGCCAAACGTACCGCTCGCATCATTCGCTGGCAGGCGGCCACTGCTGCTGGCGGCGCGTGGCGTGGCGAAGAGCTATGGTGCGCACACCATCCTGAGCGGCATCAGCCTCTCGCTCAATGGCGGCGACCGTGTGGGGCTGGTCGGCGCGAATGGCGCGGGTAAGACCACGCTGCTGCGCATCCTCACCGGCGAACTGGCGCCTGATGGCGGCTCCGTGACGATCGCCAATAGCGTTGAGATCGGCTATCTCGCACAGGTCACGCCAGACTTCCCCGGCTCGACGATAGACGACCTGATCCGCGAGTCGGTCGGCGGGCTGCGGCGCATGGAGGAACGCATGCGCGCCCTCGAAGCAGCGATGACGACGCCCGCCAGCAGCGAGGCCGATCAGCAACGGCTGGCCGAACTGCTGGATGAGTACGGTCAGCTTGCCTTGCGCTTTCAGGATCGCGGTGGCTATGAACTGGATGCCTGCATCGGGCAGATTCTGGCGGGGCTGCGGCTGGATTATTTGCAGCGCAACCGCGACGTGGCAAGCCTCTCTGGTGGCGAGCGGGCGCGCATCCGACTGGCGGCGCTGCTGCTGCGCTCGCCCGATCTGCTGCTGCTGGATGAGCCAACCAATCATCTCGATTTCGCCACGCTGGCCTGGCTCGAAGTGTATCTGGCGGCAAGCGTCACGCCTGCGAGCGCGCTGCTCGTCGTCTCGCATGATCGCCAGTTCCTCAACGCCGCCGTCACCCGCATTGTGGAGATCGGCGATAGTGGCGACGCTGCGCATCAATTGCGTGTCTACGAGGGGAAC
This sequence comes from Ktedonobacterales bacterium, assembly GCA_039924685.1. Classification (GTDB taxonomy): domain Bacteria; phylum Chloroflexota; class Ktedonobacteria; order Ktedonobacterales; family JADMIN01; genus JBDTAI01. The sequence goes on along the minus strand of JBDTAI010000534.1, from coordinate 6,516 downwards.
TATGATGGCTATGCCGCTGCGAAACAGGTCGAGCGCCGCCGCTGGGAGGAGGATTACACACGCCAGCAGGAGGAGATCGCCGCCCTGCGCAAGCGCACGCGCGAGACGGCGCGCCAGGTGGCGCACAACCGTCCTGCCACCGACAACGACAAGTTCGCCAAAAACTTCTTTGGCGGACGCGTCGAGCGGACGATCTCGCATAATGTGCGCGCCGCCGAGCAGAAGTTAGCGCGCATCGAGGCCGAGCCGATCCCCAGGCCGCCGAAGCCCTTGCGCTTTCTGGCGCGCTTCCGCTCCGGGGGGATGCAATCGCCAACGGTGGCGCTGCTGGAAGGTGTGACGAAGCGGCTGGGCGGGCGCGAACTGCTGGCAGGCGTGGACCTGGCGATCACGCCAGAGACGCGGTTGACACTGGTTGGCCCCAACGGCGCGGGCAAGACCACGCTGCTGCGCCTGCTGCTGGGCCAGGAGCAGCCCGACGCAGGTGCGGTGCGGCGCTCACCCGCAGCGCAGTTTGGCTATCTGGCGCAAGACCCGCAGCCGCTGGAGGCGTTGGGGGCGCAGCGCACAGTATTGGAGGTATATCGTGCGGGGATGACCGGACCGGACGCCAACTTCATCGCCGGACTGATCGGCTACGGCCTCTTCCAGTTGGAGGATGTGAACAAGCCGGTCGACGCACTCAGTCCGGGGCAGCAGCGCAAGCTGGAGATCGCGCGATTGCTGGCGCAGCGACCCAATGCGCTGCTGCTGGATGAGCCGACCAACTACATCAGCCTGGATGTGCTGGAGATGTTCGAGACGGCGCTGCTGGCCTTCGCTGGACCCATCGTGGCTGTCTCGCACGACCGCGCCTTTCTCCATCGCTTCGGCGGCGACACGCTGGAACTGACGGATGGCAAACTGATCTGCCGCTCCGCCGGGGAGTATCTGGGGATGTTCACGGGCGAATCGTGATGAGCTTGACCGTCGTGACGCAACAAGAGCGGTGGTGTGGGTCGTTCGGTTGTTATACCAGATCTGTCTGGAATGTTGTAGTACGTATCGCAGAAGGTCAGCGCTCTTGCGGCTTTGTTCACGGGCAAACGACAACCCCCCAAGCGAACGTGAAACGTCAAGCTGCTGCGTGGTATTAATCGCTAGCTAGCTAAACAACCATGCTAAAATCACGTTATGTCCGCAAGCACCCACGTCGATCAGAATGCAAGCAAATTCGCAGTCGTCGTCCTGGGGGAGATCATAGTGGCTGCCGTTGCTGGCGTGCTTCTGCTCAACCACCAAGAGTCAACAGGGTCGAGCGATCATGTCGATACATCCTTGCCATCCGCTATGAACCAATAGAGCACAGCAGCGTACAAGCTAGCTGTATATGGCGGTAGTAGTTCACCAGATGCAGCTACCGTCGCCAAGTATCATACCGCTCTTGACAGTCTCACATCGCTCTGCAAGGAAGAGGAAGGCAAGTTAGCTGGCGAAATTTGGGCGTCGTGGACTGATCTTGAGAAGAACCACGTCACTGACGAAACCAATCTGTCCCTAATGCGTCACATCAAAGACTCAATCGATCCAAGCAGTGCGCCAACCGATTGTAGCGCCATCATGGCCGCTTATGTGACCCTTCGAGAATCAGGCGGTTAGAGAGGCTAGCGGTCGCTTCCAAGTCTGGCGCCGTAGAGGCAGTACCAAAACACTGCTGAGATGACAGAGCATGTCTGCATGTACAGGATTCCTGTCACCGACCGGCATTGGGCTTTCATGCAGCCGCTTCTCCCACCTCCTGCCCGCATGTGACGACCACGCGCTGACGACCGGCGGACCATCGCCGCCGACCAAGCTGGAGCACGAACTGCTCAAACGGCTCATGGCCGAATCAGCGGATTAGGGGGTAAACAGCTTCCAGTGCCCCTCGGAGACGACTTCGACGGCGCCGTCAACGACTTTGATGGCGGTCTCGTCGTCGATGGCATACGCCGGACCCCCAAGCCCGGCCGCCCATTTTTCTGCGGCGGCCATGGTGTTGTCCGGCAGGGCCTTGTGGTCCACGTGCGGGAAGATCGAAAAGTCGACGATGCCCAACGTGCTGTCGCCACCGGTGGGTGGCTTCCAACCGACAAAGTCCTCCCCGATACGGGGGGTCATCACCATGCTCCCAGCACTGAATCCTACATAGACTGTCTCGTGTAGCGACGGCAGGAGGTCCGCCAGTCCCGACTGTCGCATCCAATGGCACAGGTACAGGGCGTCGCCGCCATTCACCAGCAGGGCGTCTGTCTCTCGGACCCAGGAGACCCAGCGCTCTGCATCGATGCTGGGCAGCGCGGTGAGCTCCAACACACCCAAGGACTTCCACCCCAATCCGCACATAGGTTGGGCGGACTGACCACTGATGAAACGCCATGCCCCACCAGGGCTGCCATAGGGGGACCCGTACGCCCCGGTAGGGATACAGAGGGCGTTGGAGTCGGCGATCGGCTTGCCCAGCAGCTCTTCCAGAGTGTTGTGGATGCTCGTGTTCGTGATGCCCGCGGACGTGAGAAGAAACCGCATGCTGCCTCTCCTGTTGACTCTCATTGACACTGCCCATGAGGGGTACTCAGACGACGCCGGTCCCAACGGACGACGTTCGCGCCTGACGGGCGTGCCCGGCCCGAGGCGTACGGATGCTTGGTCCGAGGAGCAGGCGCCCGTCCTGCTGGAGTGTAGCACATATGCTCTAGGCGCCGCTATCGCCTTACCTGAAGGTAGGGGCCAGCGGTCTCCACTGCCAGCTTGAGTAGAGAGGGCATCAGTTGAACGTGCGGCGGCAATGAGTACTCCAGAATCTATGAAGGTGAGGATCATCAACCTTCAACCTTCATCCTTCATGCGCTCACCGCGTCGATCGGCGACCTCAGCCTCAATCTCATCCCATGATGATAGCAGCGGCTCACCGTCGGCGATGATTTTAGCGCGCTGCTCAAGCAACTGGCGTCCAAGTGGTGAGATCGTGGCAGGGTCCAGTCCTGCTGCTTGCGCCTCCTGATTTCACTCCATACCTGTTGTTGTCTCGGCGCTCAACTCGGATAGGTGGGCGGAGAGGCGCAGGTTCTCGCGGTAGTCTATGGGGACCTCGACGATGGAGGGTTCATCCAACGCCAGGGCGCGGGTGAGCGTGGGCAGCAGGTCTTCTGTGCGCTCCACACGGAAGCCCGGCAAGCCGAACGCGGCGGCGTAGCGCGCAAAGTCGGGATTGGTGAAGCGTGTGCCGAATGCCCGCCCGAAGCGTTGCTGCTGCTTCCACTCGATCACGCCGTAGCTCTCGTCCACCCAGATCAGCGTCACGAAGGCCGTGCGCAATCGTCGCGCCGTCTCGAGTTCCTGCGAGTTCATCAGGAAACCGCCGTCGCCGGTCAGCGCCACCACGCGACGTTCAGGATAGGCCAGCTTCGCCGCAATCGCGCCGGGAACGGCGATACCCATCGTCGCCAGCCCGTTCGAGATGATCACCGTGTTGGCCCACTGCGCCGGAAACAGCCGCGCCACCCACAGCTTGTGCGCGCCCACGTCGCTGATCACGATGTCTTTGGGATCGAGCGCCGCCCGCAGGTCCGCCAGCGCGCGTTGCGGCTTGATGGGGAAGTCGTCGTCGCCGCTATAGTCGTTGAGTTCGCGCAGGATACGTTCGCGTAGTTCCGGCTGTTGGGCCGTTGCAGTGCGCCGCGCCTGCCAGCGATTGGTGAGCGCCCGTAACGCCGCGCCGATCTCGCCCACCAGTTCCACGGCGGGCAGGTAGGCGGCGTCCACCTCGGCGGGCAGCGCGTCAATATGGATGATCGGGCGACCGGGGACGGTGTTCCAGATGCGCGGCGCATACTCCACGAGGTCGTAGCCCACGGCGACAATCAGGTCAGCCTGGTCTATGCCGTCCATCACTACATCGCGCATTTGCAGGCCAAAGGCCCCCCACGAGAGCGCGTCGTTATCGCTGAGGATGCCCTTGCCCATGAACGTATGGACGACTGGCGCCTTGAGCCGCCGCGCAAAGTTCGCCAGGTCCGCCGCCGCATGGGCGCGGATCACGCCATTGCCCGCGATGATCACCGGACGCCGCGCCTGCCGCAGCAACGCCAGCGCCGCCTCGATGGTCTCGTCGGTCGCCACAGGCAGCCGCGCCTGATGAATTGGCAGCGGTTGTGCCTCGGCCAGCGGAACCGGCTCCCCAGCCACATCCTCCGGCAGTTCGAGATGCGTGGGGCCGTATTTCTCGGTGGTGGCGATCCTGAAGGCTTTGCGCGTCACTTCGGGGATCGCGGCGCCACGCTCGATGCGGGTGTTCCACTTGGTGACGGGGGCGAACATCGAGACGATGTCTACATACTGGTGCGATTCTTTGTAGACGCGCTCAAGTCCTGCCTGGCCGGTGATGGCCACCAGCGGCGCGTGATCGAGGTAGGCGTCGGCGACACCGGTAAGCAGGTTGATCGCCCCAGGGCCAAGCGTGCCGAGACAGACGCCAGGCGAACCAGTGAGCCGCCCCCACACGTCGGCCATGAAGGCGGCGCCCTGCTCATGGCGGGTGGGCAGAAAGTTGATCTGCCCGCTATCGGCCAGCGCGTCGAGCAGGTCCATCGTCTCTTCGCCCGGCACGCCGAAGATATGCCGCACGCCCTCATGTTCCAAACAGCGCACCAACACCTGCGCCGCCGGAATCGCCTCAGTCCCTTCAGTCCCCTGTGTCCGCTTTGCCGCCTTCACGTTCTCGCTCCCTCTATTAAGAAGCTGATGGTCATGCCATCCCACGCTGGTTCCCGCTGTACCTGATAGTGTACCACGCGCTCAGATAACGGGCGGTGATTTGGCTGATCGCGCTATTGAATCAGCATATGCCGCTTGTTTTGCGCATGGTGTAGAATAGGCGCTGGGTTGGGCGCATCTGCGGCGACGCCTATTTCTTCCAGCTAAAGAGTGTCTTTGCCAGCGCGCTGCTGTGTAGTGAGGATGGCGGCGCAACCTGGAGCCGACGGCCCGCGCTCGATATTCCCCATTCCCCTGTGCGCCAGAACAACGCCCTGCACGGCCAGCGATGACCAATCGCAGGGTGACAACATCTTGCTGCTGGATGATGGTTCACTGCTCGCCGCCATGCTCTATAGCCCCATCGTGAAGGGCCTGGCGCAGCCAGGAGCAGGCTCCAGTCTCTTCCGGCTGGCGTCCTGCGGCGCCAGGCCATGCCTGCCTTCTGGTATCCCGTCGCCCGCAGGTATGCTACCCGGTTGACGGCGACGCGCGGTTGTGTTATCACTGTGGGGACATGCGCCGATCTGTTGTCAGTCGTCGTTTCATGGGGAGGCCCGGCAAAGATGCACTCACTCACCCGCACACTCGTAGCCACTCGCGCTGGCTGGCGCAGACGGAACGGTGCCGGCATCAGCGCTATCGTCATCCTGGCGCTGATTCTTGCGTTGCTGCTGATGCACCTGCTGGCGACACGCGCCCAGGCATCCGCCAGCCTGACGCAACTCAGCAGCGATCCCTACACGAACACGACCAGCCAGCATGCAACTCAGGTTGAGCCAGATACGTTTGCGGCTGGCGCGACGATGGTATCAGCCTTCCAGTCTGGCCGCTTCTATGATGGCGGCGCCTCGAACATTGGCTGGGCTACCTCGAATGACAGTGGCGTGACCTGGGCGCATGGCTTTCTGCCGGGGATCACGGTCTATGATGGGGGTTTGTGGGATCGCGTGAGCGATCCAGCGGTGGCCTATGATCTTGGCCATCACACCTGGCTGATCTCCTCGCTGGTGATCTCCGGCACGACGGGCGCCGGTGTGGTGGTGAGCCGCTCGACCGATGGCGGCAAGACATGGAGCAATCCCGTCAACGTCGCGCTGGCCCCACAGGGCGCGTTCTATGACAAGGAATGGGTGGTCTGCGATAGTCAGGACCCGATGTTTTCGCCGCCGATCACACTGGCGCAGAGAGCCTGGGCCGGGTATTGCTATGTGGAGTGGGACGACGCCAACGCGGGCATCATCCATATGAGTGTCTCGCATGACGGCGGCAAAACGTGGAGCGCGCCCAACAGCCCACAGACCAGTGACTTTGGCCTCGGCGGACAGCCATTGATCCAGCCCGACGGCACGGTGATTGTGCCGATGTGGCTGACGACCCCCAGCAACCAGAACTACATCGGCGCCTATCGCTCGACCGATCAGGGCAAGACCTGGAGCGCGCCTGTCAGGATTTCATCGCTGACCTACGCCAACGATCCGGGCAATATTCGCGGCGGTTCGCTGCCCTCAGCGGAGATTGACGGCAGCGGCAGAGTCTATGTCGTCTGGGCGGATTGCCGCATCGAGCCAGGCTGTTCGGCCAACGACATCGTGATCAGTTCTTCGAGCGATGGTGTAAGCTGGTCGTCTGTAACACGCATCCCGATGGACGCGGTAGGCAGCGGCGCCGATCACCTGCTCGCTGGCATCGCAGTGAACACGCAGACCAGCGGCGCTTCGGCGCAGTTGGGCGTGGTGTATT
>JBDTAI010000533.1:0-4813 GCA_039924685.1 Ktedonobacterales bacterium | reverse complement strand
GTGTGTCAAGCGTCGTACCACACAATTTTCGCACGATGTCCCACAATTCATCCGTTTGCGCATTGTGCGTATTGCGCATCAGGAACAGGTGAAACCGGTTGGCAACGACTGATTTGCCTGCGCCGGTCTGCTCTGCGTGAGGTCAGGCGCGGTAAAGGTATAGGCGGTGACGTAGACCAGCGCTGTGTACACCACGGTATAGTTCTGGCATACCGTGGTGGAGGTGAGCCGTGCCGCAGGCACGGATGAACCTGCCAGTCGCGGATTGTGCAAAGCGCCAGCCTGCGCCACCAGCGCGATTGCCTGTTGTGTAGCGGCATCGGCATAGAGCATGACGCCTGGCGTATTCACCAGCGCGAACGCATAGACCGCCCGCCCTTGATACTGTGTCTTGCCCATGTTCCACATCTCGCCATCTGCGATATAGTCGCTGGCGTTGTAGAGCAGCAAGGTGATGTTTTGTTGTGGCTCTGCGAAGGTATGCGCCGTCAGTTGCGCACTGAGCGTCTGGTAGAGATGCTGGTTTTCGTCAAGCCGGGTGGTTTGCCCATTGAGCGTGGTATCCAGCAGATTGACGCCCTGCCCTGTGACATGCGCTACCTCACTGCGGTTCACATCGCTCTGGTTGCCGTTCAGGTACGTGTCTACCTGCCATATCTGGCTCCCACTCGTCACGGTGGCAGTGAAGTGCAGCGTTGCTTTCGGGTCGGGACTGAGTGTGGTAAACCGCGCAAAGGGACGATCCATCGAAAGGCTGACGATACGCGCCAGCGTGATTACGTCAGGATTCTGCGCATTGCCAGCGCCGCCCGGTTGCGCATCCACCACGATGTTGATCGCTGCTCGCTGCTGCCCAACAATCACATCCTGACTGTTGGCCGCTGGATGGGTCAGTGGCTGCCATTGTTGCGCTTGGGGAAGCCCCCAGAAGAGTGATGCGCTGGTTGTCGCGGGCGGCGCCAGCGCATAATCCGGAAAGCCCTGGCTGCTGGGCGCCTCACGCACCCGCAGCTCGCTCAACGGTCCGCTGGTGAAGGTCCAGATAACGTCGAGATAGCGTGAGGCTTTGTCGCCGCTGCTGTTTGGCCCGATGACCACAGTTCCATAGCGCGCTCCGGCGGGCAGATAGGTTGGCAGCGTCGGCGTGAAGGCAAGCGACGCCGCATGCTGGTCCACGGCAGCGCGTGTTTGCCGCAATACCGCCTCGGTAGAGGGCGGCTTGTCGTGCGTCGTATGTGAGCCGTCGCCCAGCAACAGCAAACCTGGCGGGAAGCGTAACAGCAGCGTCAGCGCCACAGCCACCAGCAGCAGCGCAGCAATCGTAGGCAGCGCACCCGTCACCCAGGCAGGCTGGCGTCGCGCCCGCTTGCGACCACGCAGATTGGCGCGGCTGGTGATTGGCGTTGGCTTGGGCGTCACACGCGGCGCGACCGCAGCGGGCAATTCAAGCCGCTGCGCACCATCCAGGCTATCGGGTGAGTCGGACGTATCGAGCGTATCGGGCGGTTGGCGTCCGTTGTGGGCGTCACGCGCAAGCACTGGTTCGCGGCTGACGTATTCGGAGCGACGCTGGGCCACAGCCACCTGCACCCGCGCGAAGACCTCCGGCGAGGGGCGCGTGCGGGGTAGCGTTGCGATCAGCCGGTCAATCGTCTGGTGGCGATCCACCTCATCCGTGCAGGAGTCGCAGTTGCGCACATGCGCGGCGACCTCGGAGCGCAACGGCTCGGCCAGCTCACCGTCGGCGAAGGCGGAGAGGTAGGGTTCGACATCGGCGCAATGCAGATCATCGCTCATCGTCGCTCCTCCTCTCGCAGTTCTTCATAATACTTGCCGAACAAATCACGCGCGCGGCTCAATCGCACTGCCGCCGCGCCGGGCGTCACGCCGACAATCTCGGCGATCTCGCGGTATGTCAGCCCCCGCTCACTATGCAATAACAGGCAGATGGCATATTTGGGCGGCATCCGTTTGAGGGCGTGGACGATGTGATCGCGCTCGGCCACGCCCTCCATGCCGTCCAGCGTCGCAGTCGCGCCGGGTTGGGCCACCTCGCGCAGTGGACCACCCTCGTCGTCGTCATCCATTCCCGCGCCCAGCGAGAGCGCCACACCAAATACCTTGCGGATGCGCGACCGGCGACGCAGGTAGTCCATGCAGAGGTTGGTGGCGATGCGATAGAGCCAGGGGCGCAGCCGCCCGGCCTCGCGCAGTTGCGGCAGATGCGCGAACGCGCGAATAAACACCTCCTGCGTCACATCGTCGGCGTCTTCTTGGTTGTTGAGCAGACGATAGGCATAGGTGTGGATGGCGGCGCTATATTCGGTGTAGACGGCGGTGAGGAGCGCCTCCCCTGATTGCTCGCGGGTTTGCTCCTGGGCTTGCTCCCCCGACGACACGGCGGCTCCATTCTGGTCCGGTGGATCACAGGGCTCGCAACTCACAGGGGGATGTACCGGCTGTACAGACCACCCTGGCAGAGCGAGGGCGAACGCTACTGCGCCGCCCTCGCGCCCCGTAACGCCCTGTGCGGCAATGGTAACGATGGTAGTAGCGGCACTTCCCCATGCGCTATCTACTGGGCTGTCTACCTCGCAATCCATCACTGGTGCGCCACGTCGGGCATATCCAGCGCATCTGATGTGAGCGCAACTGCTCTGCCATTGCAGCATACCACCGCCTTCTCGAATGCGCTACAGCCGTTTGCTCCGCAGCCACCGCTGCTGAACTCCTCCGCTTCATGTGACGCGCCGAAGGTCGGGGATTTTACGGGTCAGCCCCCAATGAGAGTGGGAAGACGCAGGGCAAGGCTCATGTCGCCGCTCAGGCGCAAGCGGCGCGTGACCATCGCCCAACGCGGATCAAGTTTCTCGCTGGCGATGCGCGCCCAGTCCTCGATGCTGCATTGCAGGGTGAGCGCAGGCAGGTTGGCGCGTCCCTGATGAACCTCCGCCCGCCCATCGCGCGCCAGCAGATACCACGGCTCGGCGTTGGCAAACTCCCACTGGATCGGGCCGGATAGGCTCTTCACCGGACGCATGTTCACCACGCGCTCAAGCCCATCGAAGATCAGCGTAATCGCTTCGTCGGTCAGCCGCAGCGGCATGGCGTCGCCAATCACGCCAGTGCGCAGCAGTACCATGATGCGCCGCGACTGTTCGCTGACCGGCTCCGACGCGCCAATCTGCACCAGGCTGCGCACCTCGGTGGGCTTGACGCCAACGCGCGCAAGCTTGGTTTCCAGCGAACGCAGGCCGAAATCGAAGATGTCGGTCATCTCCAGGCCGAAGACACGCACATAGTCTTCATCGAAGTTGGGCGGCACGAGCACCGAGACCATCCAGGGCAGCGCGCGATTGAGCAGCGCAATCACGCCCTTGCGGGCGCCGCGTGTCGTGATCAGCAGATCATGCAACGCCTGGATGCCATAGGCCATATGCCGCGACTCATCACGCGACACCGCCGCAATGCCCTGGGTGAAGCCAGGCATGACGCCGCGTTCAGTGAGGTAGGTCTGGATGAAGTGCTGGCCGGGGTGGGCAAGCGCGCCCTCGATGACGATGTGGTAGAGCATGAAGCACTGCGCCAGCAACACGCGATCGCGTGGGCGCAGGCGCAGCCGGTCAGTGATGCGATCAAGTTCGCCGAAGATGCGCTTGAATCCCCAGTTGAGTTCGGGGCGCGTGGACTCGAGCGCGCTGGCGAAGTCGTGTCCCTCGCCGATCACCTCGCGCGTGAACCTGTCGAAGAAGACGTGATGCCGCGCCTCATCAACGATCTGTGTGGTGAGGAAGATGCGCTGCTCCTGGGTCTGCACTGCGGTGACGAAGGGCGCCAGTGTGCGCGCCACTGCCTCCTCGCCATGCAGGAAGAGGGCATAGTTCCAGCGCGCCGCCTGCCGCTGGTTGGGGGTCAGTTTCTCACGCCAGTCGATGATGTCCTGCGAGAAATCAATGCTGGTGGCGCTCCAGTTGCTGGCCTCCCATAGGCGATAGAGTCGGTTGTAGTCAATTGCGGGGCCATCCTCGCGGTCGAGGTCAAGCTCTGTTTCGGTGGTGACACGCTGGGTAATCTCGCTAGCCATTGTTCCAGCCCTCCGGTTCGGCCCGTTCGCCCAGTTCGGTCAGCGGGTAAACCCGCGCCTTTGGGCCGGTGGCCACGAAGCCCGCCTGCGCGGGCTGGAGAACGATGATTTGGCGCCCGACGACATCTATTATACGTCGTTTGGTATGTCTATGAAGACGGTTGCGACGCCGAAACGGTCGCGCAGCATATCACCCAGCGCCTGCACACCAAAGCGCTCGGTGTTGTAGTGGCCCACCGCGAGGAAGTTTGCCTGCTCTTCGCGGGCGATGGCCTGGGTTCCCTCGGCCACCTCGCCCGTCAGGAAGGCATCGCAGCCGCGCGCCACCGCCTCGCTCAGATTCCCTGGCGCGGCGCCCGTCGCCACTGCCAGGCGTTGCACCTGCTGCGGCCCATAGGCGTAGACCTTCGGCATAGGGCCCGCCAGCCGCTTCACCAGTTGCGTCAGTTCGGTGAAGGGCAGCGACTCGCCCGCGCGCACGCCAATCGCGCCGACGAACTGCCCCTGGTAGGGCGCGAAATCCAGCGATTCGACAGCGAAGCCCAGCCGCCGCAACCACTGGACGTTGTTGCCAACCTCCGCATGAGCGTCGAGCGGCAGGTGGTAGGCCAGCAGCGTGATATCGGAGTCGAAGAGCAGTTTCAGCCGCCGCTTCATGCGCGCCAGAATGGGATGCGGATCGCGATCCAGAAAGATGCCGTGGTGAACAAGGATCAAATCGGCCTGCTG
>JBDTAI010000532.1:0-8815 GCA_039924685.1 Ktedonobacterales bacterium | reverse complement strand
TGACAATCCTCCCCCCGTCTGGCAGAATACGCTGACGCAACCAGCCAGTACGCCGGTGGAGCAGCCCTATGTCGAACAGCCCTATGTTCAGCGTGAGCGCGTCTACGAGCGGCAGGCGGGGCCAGTGCGTCCTGTCCCTGCCAACGCGGCGGCCTCGCCCTGGTATGCCTGGCGTTTGAGCCAGATCGTGTATTTCATCTTCGGCGTGATCGAGGCGCTGATCTTCATTCGTCTGGTGTTGCGGCTGCTGGCGGCCAACCCAGACGCCGCGTTCACCGCTCTGATGTATCAGCTATCATACCTATTCGTCGCGCCGTTCGAGGGTGTTTTCCCCAGCCCTGCCACCAACAAGGGCAGCGTTCTCGAACTCTCGGCGATCCTGGCAATCATCGTCTACGCGCTACTGGCCTACTTCATCGCACGGCTGATCGAACTGGCGCAACGGCGACGCACACCAGTCGTGTAGAACGCGACTTCACCCCAACCCCTCTCCTGGCAGGAGAGGGGCTTTTTATTGTGCGCAACAGCGGCGGATGTCACACTTTTGCTCCTTCTGACGATGCACCTCGCAAGGAGGCGGCAGACCATATCCCATTCCGATCCGCCCCAAACGCGGCGAAACAATCCTCACCTGATCGGTATCCGCGTTCGTCTTTCTCTCCGACGGTGGCAACGGCGATGTCGCGGTCTACATCCACGACAACCAGCGTATGAGCACAGTCCCGCTCTATCGATTACGCCTGAAGTGAACATAGAGCGTTCTCCCAGCCGCTCCCCTGTGCAGGGGGGCGGAGTTGGAACCAGACAGTCGTTTCGCCTCGCCCCCACGGGAAGAAGGGCAGGGGGAGTGAGGTCACTGCGTGGCGATAGCTGAGCGTTTGCCACGCAGCACGTACTTCTGTATCTTGCCGGTCGCTGTCTTGGGCAGTTCGGCGACGAAAGTAAAGGTCTTGGGAACCTTGAAGTGCGCCATGCTATCGCGGGCAAAGGCGCGCATCTCCTCCTCAGTGGCGGTGTGGTCCGCCTTCAATACCACGAAGGCATGCGGCGCCTCGCCCCACTTTTCGTCGGGCAGGCCCACCACTGCGACCTCCTGCACAGCGGGATGGCGCAGTAGAATACCCTCGACCTCGACCGATGAGATGTTCTCGCCGCCGCTGATGATCACATCCTTCAGCCTGTCGCGTATCTCGATATAGCCGTCGGGATGCACCACCGCCGCGTCGCCACTGTGGAACCAGCCGCCCTGGAAGGCGCGTTCCGTAGCGTCAGTATCGTTGTAGTAGCCCTGCATGATCACGTTGCCACGCGCGACGATCTCGCCAAGCGCCTGCCCATCATGCGCAACTTCTTTGCCGTCCTCATCCACCACCAGCAACTCGCCTGAGGTGATCAACTCAACACCCTGACGTGCTTTGATCACGGCAAGCGCAGATGGGGAGAGCGTAGCATGCTCTGCGCGTGGTTCGCAGATCGTGATGAACGGCGCTGTCTCGGTCAGGCCATAGACCTGAGTGATTTCCCAGCCAAGCTCACCCTCGATGCGCTCGATGGTGGCAGCCGCAGGTGGCGCTCCCGCCGTCAACACGCGCACCATGTGATCTGTTGGCGCTGGCGTCGGCGCTTCGGTCGCGCCATTGGATGCAACGGATGCACCGGTAGATGCGCTCACTCCATCTGGCTGCTCTTTGCGCCCAAACGGCCAGCGTGATCGTGACTGACCGGACGCCACCTCCGGGTTGGCGGCGACCGGCACGGCGGCGGGCGCTGCAGTGTTGGCAAGCAGGATGTTCTTCACGTCGGCGGGCGCGTTGGCGATGGCGATCAGCACAGTGGGCGCAGCGCAGAGCATCGTGGCGCGCTCATCGTGGATCGTCGTGAAGATGGCGCGCGGCTCGACCTTGCGCAGACACAGATGTGTCCCACCGACCGCCGTGACGACCCAGGTGAAGGTCCAGCCGTTGGCGTGGAACATCGGCAGCGTCCACAGATAGCGGTCCGAGGGCGTCATATGCACGTGGACCAGCGTGCCAACGACATTCATATAGGCGTTGCGGTGGGTGATCATCACCCCTTTGGGCCGCGAGGTGGTGCCGCTGGTATAGTTGATCGTCAGCAGATCATGTTCGGTGATGGTGGGCCGCGTGAAGGTCGTTGGCGCCGGCGCCAGCAGTGTTTCGTAGTCATGCCAGCCGGTGGCGCGTAGCGCGTCGGTCAGCCCTTCAAGGGCGATCACCTGCTCAACCCCCGGCAACTGCGGCCGGATGCGCTCGACATCCAGTAAGTAGTCGCCGTGGACACAGACAACCTTTGCGCCGCTATGGCCGATGATATAGGCGAAATCCTCTGAGGTCAGCCGATAATTGATCGGCACGAGCACGGCGCCAATCTGCGGAACTGCATAGAAGGATTCAAGCTGCTGATGGGTGTTGGGAGCAATATAGGCGACGCGATCACCCGGACCGACGCCCAACTGTTGCAACGCCGCAGACCAGCGATCACAGCGTTCGCCAAACTGCGCATAGGTCAGGCGCAACCCTTCATCCACCACCGCTTCTTTGTCGGGATACAGTCGGCGGGAGCGGCGCAGAAATTCCAGCGGAGACAGCGGTGTTTCCATAAGGCATCCTCCCAGCGTAACGCGCTCATAGCGTTCTGGTGCGTTCTGGTGCGTTCTGGTGCGTTCTGAGACGCTCTCACATGAGGCTGGCGGTCGTCATCTGCAACGAGCAGGGTGATGGATGTGAGCAAAGCCACAGGGGGTGGCTGTTGTGGCGTATTGTATCGTATTCTGACATGCCGGGGCCACTGTGCCACGGTGATCACGCAATGGCTGGATTCCGCGATCACCCAATCATTCAACCCAGGCGCCACTGATAAAAAGCATAGTGAAGAGCGTCTGAAGCATGAATCCGACGACGATAATCAGTATCTCGAGCGAAGGACGCTGGCGAATCCAGCGGGAGACGAGCAGGAAGATCGGAATCGCCATTAGCAGGTAGCGGCCCGCCGAAGGGATCAGTTCAGGTCGGTGCGGAATCGGTGTAGACAGCAACAGGTAGATCGTCGCCAGCATGTAGAAGGTGTAAAATAGTGGCAGACGGCGCGCGTTCAGCAGGGTGATGATTAGGAACAGGATCAACAGTCCCCCATCCAGATACAGCAGCGCGACAGGTGGCGTCAAGGGAGGCGGGTTGAAGAAGCGGTGGACGAGTTCGCCAAGCGTTTGCCAGACAGGCCAGTTGCGGTGGCCGTGGTAGCGCATCTGCGCGGTGAATGGCGTCAGTGGATTACCATAGAGCAGTTGAAGATAGAGCAGGTAGCACCCCAGGCCAGCGGGCGCCGCCGCCGCGACCGCCACTCCGCCGCTGAGTGAGCGCAGCCAGCGCAGCGAGCGCCAGGCGCCCCTCCGCCACGAAGCGCGCTGCCAGACGCCATGCTGTCGGCCATATTCCCAGGCCAGCGCAGGCACGAGCGCGAAGGCAGTAGGGCGGGTTAGACCAGCAAGGATGGCGCAGACCGCCGCCCAGCGCCACCAGCCTCGGCGTGCGCAGAGGAAGCTGAAGACGACGCAGGCCAGAAAGAAGCCTTCGGTATAGGGCGCCACGAGAAAGAAGCCTTCGGTATAGGGCGCCACGAGAAAGAAGGCGAACGGGTAGGCCGCCACGACTCTGATGAGCCGCGCCGAAGTCGTTGCGGCGTGTTCTGTACTTGACGCCACGCCTGATGCGGCGCCTGCCGCTACGCCTGACCCCTCGTGCGCCGCCAGCAGCCCAAGTCCAATGAACGCCGCCAGCGCCGCCAGATTCGAGAGCGCCATGGCGATGGGCAGCGCCGACTGCTGCCCAAATAGCAGCGTTAGCAGGTGAATCTGAAGCGGGTACATGGGAAAGAAGCCGGTGGAATCAGTCGTGAAGGTGTCATAGCCGTGTGTTGCAATCAGCAGATACCAACTGGCGTCATAGTGGACCCAGCTTGCCAGCAGCGGATGACCCGCCAGCAGTGGCAAAACGAGCGGCGCATAGTTCGGGTTGCCCGAGAAGATGCTCAGGGCTGTGGGGGCATGTACCAGGCCGAATGCGCGCGCTAGCATGGTGATGAGCATGAAGGCGATACGCGTCACCAGCCATATGCCTGTCGCCTGCACGGCGATGCGCTTGATCGGCAACGGCTGGAGGGCAGACGCGGCATCGGGCGCCGCCAGGCTGGCAAATGGACGAAGCCAGTTCACGGCATGCGCAGTCACAGACTTTGCGGCCATGCCTGTTGTGTCCAGTAGCGCCACGCATCGCTCCCATGTATCCCGTTGCCTGATGAATGTTGACTGGCGGCTGTTATTGTAGCATTCCGGGCGCCTCGCGGCAAGTCAATCGTCCACAGGTGGTGCGGCGAGTGTCGTGAGGATCGGGTGGATTGTCTCCAGGGGCGGCGCGAACAGCGAGGGCTGCTCCGGCGGGGCGAAGACGGCGGCGAAGTCGTCGGGAGTAAAGGCGCGCGCCAGTCGCGCGGCATATGTCGTTTGCAGCAGCCGCACATAGTAGCGGGCGTCGTAGTCCCGCGGATCAGCACCTTCGACCAACACGGCGAAGCGCCCACCGCTGGCGCGATAGACCCTGACCTGATCGCCGCGTGACCAGCGCGTGCGTCCGCTGGCGAGCAGCGCCTCATAGGCGGCCTCACGGCGGGATGTGCGGCTGGCAAGATAGCGTTGCGGTGTCTTCGTGAGACGCACTCGCGTCGTCACCTGAAGCGTGGGCAGTTCGCGCCGTAGCAGCGCATCTGCCGTCGCCATATACACCGCCTGCACGCCAGGGATGTCGCCGCGCAACAGACACGAGATCGCCTGTCGCAGAAACACCTCGCCAAACGGCTCGGCGCGGCTAGAATGGAACGCGACTCCACGCAGCAGCAGCCGTTGCTCATCATCGCCATCGTCTCCGCTGGATGGATCGGAAGGACTGGATGGATACGCTAGCAGCGCATAGTTCTTGGTTTCATGCGAGAGCATGGCGGCGTAGCGTCCCTCGAACTCAAGCCGCACCAGTGGGGGCAGCAGATCAGCCACGTCACGCACCAGCCGCCGCTCGTCATCCACACTCCATGCTTGCGGGACGGCGAAGTAGACGCCGTCGGTATCGCCCTCGATCAGCGTCGCCCCGCGCGCCGCCAGTTCGCGGCAGAGCAGGCCGAGCGTGGCGCGTCCGTGGCGTGTCACCTCATTGGCGGCATGCACATCTGCCAGCCGGGTGAGGCCAGGCGCGCCGAGGTAGCCATATGCTGAGTTCACCAGAATCTTCATCGCGGCGGAGATTGCTTCGTCGCCGTGACGCTCAGGTGAGCCGGGCGGCGCAGCCTTTGCGCGCGATTTGGCGGCTAACCGCTGCTCTACTAGGCGATCCACCAGCGCCAGCAGTGCGCCCAGGTGATCAGGCGCCGGACTGATGCGATACTGACGCATCAGCGAGGGATACAGGCTTGAGACATCGGCCTTGACGATGCGTTGCGCCACGCCGGATGCAAACAGGTAGAGCGAGGCGCCGGTATGCTGTTCACCATCGCTGACCGAGTGTGCGGGCAGCGCGGCATGCGCGCGCACATACGCCCGCACGATCAGCGGATCGAGGATACCCGTGGCTGGTCCGGCGTCGGCAAGTCGTTCATAGCGGCGCGGAGCCATCTGCGCCAGTGCGAATGCTGCGCCACCCAGCAGTCGCGCCAACCCATCCGCCTCATTCACGTCGTCGAGCGCATAGTGGCGCACCCGGTCGGGATCGCGCTGCCAGGTAGCATAGACCTCAGCGCCTTCGATATAGGCGCGGTCGGGCGCGGCAAGTCCGAAGTGGCGCGCAACGGCTTTCAGACCGTGGCCAGGCAGATCGCGCGCGGCGAAGTCATAGCGGCGCACGGCGTCGAGCGTGTCAATCAGTTCGCGGCCCGGCATGGTGTAGCGCCCGCCGCTGCTGCGGCCACGGCGGGTGGGAACTTCTGGCGGGCCTTGCCGTCGCTGCTCGCCACTCTTGTCCTCCACATCACCGTCTGTGCTATCATTCTGCTTCGTCTGCTTCGTCTGCTCCGTCTGCTCGCCTGAATCGCTCATCTGGCCCAAATCGCCGATCTCCTCTGGCTCGCCACGCGCAATGCCATAGCCGCGCGCCGCTGGTCGCTGGCGCAGCAGGGCGTGTTCGCCATTCCACAGCGGTCGTCCAAGCGGTAGGGGAACGCCCAGCAGTTCGGCGCGACGGGCGACAAAGGGCAGATCGAAGCCGTGCAGGTTGTGGTTCTCGATTACATCAGGGTCGCGCGCCTGGATCAACGCGACGAAGCGGCGCAACAGATCGGCCTCGGCGTCGGCGCCTGTGAGCCCTTGTCTGGCGCCCTCCTGCACGTCGAGTATGCGCGCCAGCCCTCGGTTGTCGCGCACGGCGATCAGGAATATCGCGTCGTGGTCGGGAAAGAGGCCTGTGGTTTCGAGGTCGAATTGCAGCCGGTGCAGGTCATCGAAGGTTAGCCCGCGAAAGCAGGCGCGTCCGGTGGCGACGAGATACTGCTCATCCGGCGGCACACTGTGGTAGCTACCTTCTCCCAGGTCGGCAAGTCGGCTGGCAGGGCGACCCAGGCGTTGACCTGCGCCGCGCAACACGGCCTGCTCCAGCAGTCGCCCATCTGCCGCACTGACGAGGTAGCGCAGCCGACCGGGACCAACCAGTTCGCAGTAGGTGACGGCGTGGGCTGGCGCCTGTTGGGGTGTGACATGCTGGGGATCATCCACGACGACGAGACGCGCGCCCAGATGCAGCAGATCAACCAGTGAATCGAGCAGCAGCCAGGGACGATAGCGCGCCTCCTCACGCAGCAGCGCGCCACCCGCCGATGCTGGCTCACGCCGCCAGACGATGGCCCGCCCGTCGCGCTCGGCCCAGACGGAGATAATCCCCGGTGTGGCGTCCCATCCCCACAGCCATTCATCCTTCTGGCTGTCCTCGCGTGTGTCGTCTCGCATACTGACGCCCCTCCCGCAGTACGCCATCCACAAACGGATAGCCGCTCAGTCAGCATATGCGAGAGGGGATGCGATATGCCAATTAGCTAGAAAACTGGCCAGAGGCGCATAGCCCGGAAGGCTGTCACGCTAGATTGCTTTGCCTTTGGCTTCGGTGAAGGCTTCCTCGAAGTGGCGCATCTCGATCTGCGGCCCCTGCGATGAGATAGGTCGGGTTGCGCTAGCTCCGTTCGCGCCATTGGCTCCTTTGGCGCCGTTCGATCCTGGGACGGTGTTTGCGCCACGCGCTCGCAACCACTCCGCCAGCGCAAGGTTAGCAGCGCGTCGGCAGGCCGCCTCGATGTCGGCGCCGCTCAAGCCATCCGAGCGCTTCGCCAGCGCATCGAGCGCAACGTTGGTCGCCAGCGGACGCTTGCGCGTGTGGATCGCCAGAATCGCGCGGCGGGCGTCACGGTCGGGCAGCGGCAGTTCCAGCACGAGATCGAAGCGGCCCGAACGTAGCACCGCTGGATCGATCAATTCGGGGCGATTGGTGGCGGCGACCACAATCACGCCGCGCCGCCCCTCGATGCCATCGAGTTCCGTCAGCAGTTGGCCTATCAGCCGGTCGCCCACGTTATCGAAGGCGTTGCCGCGTTGTGGCGCCAGCGCATCCATCTCATCCAGAAACAGCACACACGGCGCAACCTGCTTCGCTCGCTGGAACGTCTCGCGCACGCCCCGCTCCGACTCGCCCACCCACTTCGAGAGCAGTTCCGGCCCCTTCACCGAGATGAAGTTGGCCTGGCAGGCGGTGGCCAGCGCGCGGGCGATCAGCGTCTTGCCGGTTCCCGGCGGCCCAGATAGCAACACACCGCGTGTCGGCTCCAAATCCATCTCGGCGTAGAGTTCGGGGTAACGCAGCGGCCACTGGATCGTCTCGATCAGCGTGCGTTTGGCGTCATCGAGTCCGCCCACATCGTCCCAACTGGTCTGGCTCAACTCTACGGCGACCTCACGCGTCGCCGACGGCTCGATCATGCGTAGCGCATCGCGGAAGTCGTTCATGGTGACGGTCAGCGCCAGCAGGTGATCGGTCGGGATGCTGCCGCTGGTCAGCACCGCCGTCGGGAAGGTGCGCCGCAGCGCCGCCATGGCCGATTCGCGGCAGAGCGCGGCGAGGTCGGCGCCGACAAAGCCGGGCGTGATGCGCGCCAGTTCGGCAAGGTCAATATCGTGCGCCAGCGGCATATCGCGGCTGTGAATCTTCAGGATTTCGAGCCTTCCCTGATAGTCGGGGCTGTGCAGGTTCACTTCGCGGTCGAAGCGCCCCGGACGCCGTAGCGCCGCATCGAGCGCATCCGGGCGGTTGGTGGCGCCGACCACCATCACCTGCCCCCGCGCGCGCAGCCCATCCATCAGCGTCAGTAGCTGGCCGACGACGCGCTTCTCCACCTCGCCAAAGACCTCGGACCGTTTGGGGGCGATGGCGTCTATCTCATCGAGAAAGATGACGCTGGGCGCCGTCTTGGTGGCCTCGGCAAAGACGCGCCGCAATTGCGCCTCGCTCTCGCCATAGAACTTGTCTATGATCTCCGGTCCACTGACGCTATAGAAGCGGGCGCTGCTCTCCGAGGCGACGGCGCGGGCGATCAGGGTCTTGCCGGTGCCGGGCGGGCCGTAGAGCAGCACGCCTTTGGGCGCGTCAATGCCTAGCCGGTCAAAGAGTTCGGGGTGTTTGAGAGGCAGTTCGATCAACTCGCGGATATGGCGCAGTTCGTCGCCAAGTCCGCCGATGTCCTCATAGGTGATCTGGCTGGTGCGGATGGTGTTGGG
>JBDTAI010000531.1:0-4200 GCA_039924685.1 Ktedonobacterales bacterium | reverse complement strand
GGGGCAGATCAACGATCATGATCTGGTCGGGCAGCGCAAGACTTTCGCGCAACGCCGACCGCTCAAGTTCGGCCAGCGCCACCACGGCGTCGGGCCCACCATGACCGGCAGGAATGACCGAAAGGTTGGGCAAAATCTCGTGACGAATTGTGGCGACATCACAGGCGCCACGCAGCCAGTCGGCAAGCCCTGGCTTGGAAAGCAGATCGAGGTCACGACTGAGCGACGAGTGTTCCCAGTCGCACTCGACCAGCACGACGGGCCGTTGCGCCTGCGCCGCCAGGGCATGACAGATCAGCAGCGCGACCAGCGTTTTGCCCTCACCAGCGATGGCGCTCGTCAGTCCCAGGCTGCGCACCGGATGCTGCTCGGCGAAGAACAGTGGTAGGCAGGCATGCAGAAAGTCCGTCTGCACACGCGAAATGAGGTCAGCATCGCCGTGAGACATTACTGCGCGGTTATACTGCTGGGGGTCTGGTGTGACGACCGACCGGTTTCCGGATGTGGCTGTGGCAACCTGCGTCGGCGTGGCCACAACCACATCTGACTTCGCCACCCGTAAAGCCGAAGGCCGCTTACTCATCGCCATGTTCCTCTCCACCCTATCGACATCTGTTGAATCCCACTGCATCCTATACAGATGTGTGTAGGCGCATGCCAAATTGAACGTCAACGCGCTTCGCGTTGGGCTGCGGCGCCCTCGCTGTCGTGCTTGTCATGAAGCCGTTCGATCAGGCGCTGCCTGTATAGACGCGCCGGCAACGTTTGTTGCTACGCGCCTGGGTAGTTGAGGGACCTGCGCCAGCACCGGATAGGGGGTACACTCGCTCAACTCGGCGGCTGAATAGATGCTTTGATTGATCCGCAGCAGCAACAGGATATAGCCGATGCTGGCGATCAGGGCAATCGCCAGCCCGATGCCACCGCCATAGAGCAGTGTCTTGCTACGCGAAGACGGGCGACCAGCCTCGGGGCTGTCGGCGATGGTATACAACCCGGTAGCGCCCGTACTGAGTGTCGCCAGCTCCTGGTTGATGGTGTCTATGCTCGCCTGGATGTTGCCGAGTGTTGCGCGCGCCTGCGCCGCCTGTGCGCTGAGTAGTTGATACTGCGGATCACTTTGGGCGGTGACTGCCGTGAGTTGGTGTACTTGCAGATATTGTGTCGCGGCCTGTGTCGCATCGTCTGCCGCTTTCTGCGCCTGCGCCAACTGCACTTTATAGGCGGCAAGTAGCTGCTGCCCTTCGGCGAGCGCATGACTGCCACTCTGCTGGCCATAGTGCGAAATGACGGCGTTCACCACCTGTTGCGCCACCAGCGGATCACCATTGGTATAGGTAATCACCAGCAGATTGTAGCCCGGCGTCGTCACCAGCACACCTGCGGAGAGGTTAGAGAAGATGGCGTCCTGCGTATTCTGCGAGGTGGAGTTGATGTCGCCCCCCATATGTTTGGGCAGGTCGGTGTCATAGGCGACGGCGAGATCGAATGATCGTGTCTGAAGCAACTCCGTCAGTGCAGTGGCTTGCGTGGCGGATGGTGTGGATTGCAAATCGGATTCAGGGCCGGTGGCGCCAATGATCTCATAACGCCGCAGCGCCCATAGGCTGGCTGTCGCTTGATACTGGCGCGGCAGCGCCAGCACGACAAGCTCGCTGATGATGATGGGCGCCAGCAGCAGCGCAAGTAGCCGCCACTTATGCTGGAACAACACTTCCAATGCCCTGATCATGCGCCAGATCCCCCCTGTGCGACGCTTTCAGGTGCGCCGCTACTGTGCCGCGAGTGTGGTCGTTACTGCCGTAAATGGTGACTCCTTCACAGCCTACAGGCGCGCTACTGCCACATCGGTATGCCCCGTTGTGTCTGGGAGGTGTACACAGTTGTCCTCAGGTGCATATCCAGACACCACCGACTTACGCGCGGAAACCATGAGCGCGAATGGGCAAGATGCTGGCACAGGCGAATGAGCGATGGCAATACCGGTGAAGGTGGGGTGAGCAGCAGCGGATACCAATTCTACACCACAGGGGCGCCGCTGTACCAGTTTGCTACCACGATGAATATGCGCATCATCGCCTACATAGCATACCGTGATAGACAGACTTCTGCGGCCTGCCGCCCGCGACCTTCGCTCCGTGCTCGCTTTGGTGTATACCATGGTCCGGGTTGGAGGCGGCAGCGCAGGAGGGGAGAGACATTGAGCGATGTGCTGTGGTTTCTGTGGTTGAGGAATAGGGCGGAAAAGTAGTGAAACAACATCCAGTTGCCGTAATCGGCGCCGGCCCCTATGGGCTATCGGTGGCGGCGCATCTGCTGCATCAAGGCGTCCCTACCACCGTTTTTGGCAAGACGATGGCGTTCTGGGAGCGCATGCCAGCAGGCATGTTCCTGAAATCTGTCTGGAGCGCATCATCACTGGCGGACCCACAGCGGCGCTACACGCTTGACCGCTATGTGCAAACCACCGGCTATGCCTATCAGGAGCCGGTGCCGCTGCCCGACTTCGTAGAGTACGGTCGCTGGTTCCAGCGCAACACTGTCCCGCAGATCGATCCGACGTTTGTGCAGACGCTGCAACGCGATGGCCTGGGCTTTCGGCTGGAACTGGAAGACGGGCGCAGTGTCAACGCCGCATCGGTGATCGTGGCGACGGGCATCCAGTCGTTCGCCTACCTGCCCTCCTTTGTAAAGGATCTGCCTGAGTCGCTCGCCTCACACTCACAGGATTATCCTGAGTTCAGCGCATTCCGTGGCAAGCGCGTGGCGGTGCTGGGGCGCGGCCAGAGCGCCGCGCAGACGGCGGCGTTTCTGCATGAAGCTGGGGCCGAGGTGGAGCTGCTCGCGCGCGGACCGATGATCTGGATTCGCCGCCGCCTCTATGACATGCCAGCGCCGATCCGGAGTGTCTTCTATCCCGCCAGCGACGTGGGACCGCCAGGACTGAACTGGCTGATCCACTTCCCGGAAGTGTTCCGCCAGTTGCCGCCAGAGCTACGGGCGAAGATCGAGCGCCGCGCCACCCGACCAGCAGGCGCCAAGTGGTTGCGAGATCGTGTCGAGGGGCATGTCACCATCACCCCAGACGTGGAGATCACTCAGGCGCGACCGCGCGGCGATCAGTTGAGTCTCACATTGAGCGATGGCTCGACCCGACTCGTTGATCACCTCATCGCGGGAACGGGTTACCAT
This sequence comes from Ktedonobacterales bacterium, assembly GCA_039924685.1. GTDB lineage: Bacteria > Chloroflexota > Ktedonobacteria > Ktedonobacterales > JADMIN01 > JBDTAI01. The sequence continues at coordinate 1,008 of JBDTAI010000531.1, read as the reverse complement.
CCGGCGCTGGATCGGCTGGCGTTCATTGATCCAATGCTGCGTGAGCGCGTAATTCAAACAGATGGTCTGCCAATTCTCGATGCCGGCTTTGAGTCATCGGTCCCCGGCCTGTTCTTTGTTGGCGCGATCTCCAACTACACCTTCGGCCCGCTGTGCCGTTTCGTCGCTGGCTCTGGCGTCGCGGGGCGCCACATCACCCGACGGCTCGCACAGGAGGATGGGCGCCAGGTGGTTCCCGTGACGCTGCCCGACCGCGCACTGGTCAGGGGCTAGCATCTGCGCGAACGGCTGGCTTCGAATTGCTTGAAATCTCTACACGGATGTCTATGGAGTGAAGCGATGATGCGGACGATGCAAGAGAACTGTCAGATTCCCGGCGTAGTGGTGCTTGGCAGCGACTTCAAGGCGCTGGGGGTGATCCGTAGTCTGGGCAGGCATGGCGTCCCCGGCATTGTGGTGGATAGCCAGCCGCGTTCGGCCTGGTTCTCGCGCTACGTCACCCGGCGCTTCACCTGGGATGGCTCGATGGAGACGCCAGCCTTCGCCGACTTTCTGCTGCGTATCGGGCGTGAGCAGGGGTTGCAGGGCTGGATGCTGGTGGCGGCGCAAGATGACGCCGTCGGGGCCGTCGCCCAGCACCGCGACGCACTCGCTTCTATCTACCAACCGACGACACCGGGATGGGATGTCGTGCGCTGGGCCTTTGACAAGCGCCTCACCGACCAAATGGCGCAGGCGGTTGCCGTGCCATATCCCGGCACATGGTATCCCACCGATGAAAGTGATCTGGCGAACCTCGACCTGCGCTTTCCGGTGATCATCAAACCGGCGATCTCGATTCGGATGCAGCACGCCGCCCGGCTCAAGGCGCTCCCCGCCGCTGACATGGACGAACTGCGCGCACAGTATCGCATCGCGGCAAGCCTGGTCAACGCCGATGAGATCATGGTGCAGGAGATCATTCCGGGTGGCGGCGCCTGCCAGTTTTCAGTGGCAACCTTCTGCGTG
>JBDTAI010000530.1:0-4194 GCA_039924685.1 Ktedonobacterales bacterium | reverse complement strand
CGGTCTGCGCCAGCGCGCCGTTCTGGCGGATTACATCGGGATCGGTGATCACCGTGTCGCGGGTGACGCTGATCGCCAGCACCGCGCCGTTGGCGTCGAGGATCATGCCGCGCCCGGCGGGCAGGTTCACTGCGCGCAGATGTTCGGCGTTAGCCCGCGCCGCCAGCTGATCGTGTTGGGCGATCTGCCAGTAGGTCACTCGCCCCACCAGCGCCAGCAGCGCCACGCCCACCAGCGCCAGCAGCGCCACCTGCCGTCCGCGCATCCGCCGCGTCAGCGTCGCCGAGACGCCATTCTGTTTCGGCTCATGAGCCATTGGCATTGTCTCCGGTCCCATTAGCGCGCCCCCTGGCCAGACTGACCCGCCAGCGAGCGGATGTTGATCGGAATGACGATGGGCCGTGGCAGCGTATCCGTTGTGACGGGCGCCAGCCCCAACGCCCGCGCCTGCCGGTCAATCCAGGCGGGATTGCGTGTAGCGGCGAGTTGCGCGTGCGCCTGGGCGTTCTGGCGGCCTAGCGTCGTCTGCTGCATCTGCGCGCGTTGCAAGCTGGCGTTGGCGCTGGTCACGGCGCCGATCTGACTCAGATAGAGCAGCGCCAGCAGGCCGATCAGAATGGCGCACTCCAGCGCGACAAGCGCCGTGCGCTGGTTGACGATGCGCGCCCAGAGCCGCCCAGATATCTCACCTACAGTGCGCGGCGCCGTTCTTGGCTGTGTTGGATAGATTCCCATCTGTGCGTTCCTCTCCGCATCCATCGCGCTCACCGGCATTCAGGCAGGTGAGTGATCCGTCACCGAGAGAGAAACGCATGTCAGGCGCCGATCCAGCAGAGCCAGTGGATGACGCCTGCGTGGGCCGGGAACGGTGTACTTCGCTATTCAGTTGGTAAGGTGGGTGGTATCCAGGTGTTCATTAGGACGCCCCTACAGGGCATCAGGCGGCATCGAGCCGTTCGGCGACCCGCAGTTTGGCGCTGCGGGCGCGCGGGTTGTCGGCAAGCTCCGCCTCGCCCGCCGTAATGGGATGGCGCGTGACTATTCGCAGCCGTGGCGACCGTCCACAGACGCAGGCAGGAAGTTCCGGCGGACAGATGCAGCCACGCTGCTCGGCCTGGAAGAAACGCTTGACGATGCGGTCTTCCAGCGAGTGGAAGCTGATGACGGCGATCCGTCCGCCGGGGCGGGTCACCTCTAGCGCGGCAGGCAGCGCAGCTTCGAGGCTGCCCAGTTCGTCGTTCACAGCGATGCGCAGCGCCTGAAACACCCGCGTCGCCGGATGCACGCCACCAGGGCGACCATGAACTATCGAGGCCACGAGTCGCGCCAGTTCATCGGCGCGTGTGACAGGCTGCCGCTTGCGCGTCTCCACGATGCGACGGGCAATGGGACGCGAACGGCGCTCGTCGCCATAGCGCCAGAAGAGATCAGCAAGCTCTTCTTCGGGCAGCGTGTCGAGCAGGTCAGCCGCCGTCTCGCCCTGCGTCTGGTCGAAGCGCATATCCAGTGCGCCCTCACCCGTGAAGCTGAAGCCGCGCGCGCGGTCCGCCAGTTGGTCGGAGGAGAGGCCCAGATCGAGCAGCACGCCATCCACTGGCGCGATGCCTGCCTCGCGGGCGAACTCCGCCAGGCGGGTGAAATTGCCCTGGCGCAGCAGCAGCCGTCCCTCAGACAGTGGCGCGGCCAGCCGCTCCCAGGCGTGGGCGCGTTCCAGCGCCGCCAGATCGGCGTCAATCGCCAGCACTCGCCCATTGGGGGCCGTCGCATCCAGCAGCCGCGCCGTGTGGCCTGCGCCACCCAGCGTGCCATCAATGAAGACACCACCCGGCTGCGCCGCCAGCCCGTCGAGCGTCTCCTGTGGCAATACCGGGACATGCGCGGTGGTCGAAGCCGTCGAAGCCGTCGAAGCCGTCACGGAGGCGAGCGCAGCCGTCGAAGCCGCCGAAGCCGCCGAAGCCGCCGAAGCCGTCGAAGCCGTCGAAGCCGCGTCGGGGAAAGACGCCGCCTCAAACTGCTCTGCTGTTCGCTCCGTCACAGTCATTGTCTCGATCTCCGTCCTCCGGCGCTATAGGGTTACGCACGCGCCCCCTACAGAATCCGTCCGTCCGTGCTCCGGCGCCGAGAGCAGCGCAACCCCCTTAGAAGGGCAGCGGCAAGTCGCTCAGGTCTTCGGACTGCATCTCCTCGACGTAGGTGGCCCACTGGGCTGCACTCCAGATTTCGATCCGGTCGCGCGCGCCAATCACCATCGCCTCGCCATTGAGCTGGGCATACTGGCGAAATCTGGTGGGGAGAATGATGCGCCCCTGGCCGTCAAGCTCGATCTCGAACGCCATGCCAAAGAAGCGGCGCTCGACAAGCCGACGTTTGCGCGGGTCGGTGATGGCGGCATCGAGTTCGCGCGCCTTCTGCTCCCAGGTCACCATCGGGTAGATATAGAGGCAGGTATCCACACCGCGCGTCAGCACGGCGCCGCCTTCGATCTTCGACCGGAAGCGCGCTGGAACGGCGACCCGCCCTTTGCTGTCTACACTATGCTGATATTCGCCCAGGAACATATCCGCTCTCCCACATGGCCACGCATCTTCCCCACTTTGCCCCACTTTGCCCCACACCAGTAGTATAGCGATCCACACGCAGGGGTGAAAGTGCTTTATCCACGAGTTTTGCATCAGGCGGTGGATAACCGGTGGACAACCCACCAGAACGCGAAAAAGCAGGACTATTGGGCAGATACAAGGCCTTGGGGCTGCGTACCTTGTAGCCCCTTCATGCGCCGTGCTACACTGCGTGCATAACGCATACACAGGCGCCAGTAGCTTTGCTGCGTGGTTGGCAGATGAGTTCACCTAGTTCACAGTGCGCGTGTGGCGCTGGCGAGGCCGTGTGGGCCAGGTGGGGCCCGAAAGAGTGGAGATGGGCGCATGACACTAGATGCGACACATTCGACGCATTCGACGCATTCGACAGATGCGAAACGCGAACCGTCGGCGGCGTATGGCGAGGGCGAGGGCGACGAGATCATCACCGTGCTGCTGGCCGATGACCATGCGCTGGTGCGCGAGGGAACCCGGCGGCTGCTCGAAGCCGAAGCGGACCTGCGTGTGGTGGCCGATGTGGGCGATGGCGCGACAGCGGTGGCCGAGACGCTGCGGCTGCGTCCACATGTCGTGATCATGGACATCGCCATGCCCGGCATGAATGGCATCGAGGCGACGCGCCGCATCAAGGCTGAGGCGCCACAGGTGGCTGTTTTGGCGCTGACCGCCCACGACGACGAACAGTACGTCCTGACGCTACTCGATGCGGGCGCGGCGGGCTTTCTGCTCAAAGATGTGCGTGGCGGCGAACTGGTAGAGGCGGTGCGGGCGGTGCATCGCGGCGAGGCGGCGCTTCAGCCTGCCATCGCGGCGCGCGCATTGCGCCGGGCGGTTTCGCGGCGCAGCTCCACACCCTCGACGGCGCCCCTCTCGGAGCGCGAGATGGAGGTGCTGCGTGAAGCGGCGCGCGGCCTGCCCAACAAGGACATCGCCCGCCGCCTCAATCTCAGCGTGCGAACCGTGCATACCCACCTGGGCAACATTTTCGCCAAGCTGGACGTTGGCTCACGCACCGAGGCGGTGCTGCTGGCGCTACGTCGTGGCTGGGTCTCGCTCGAAGATACCATCGCCGATGCGCCACTTGGCCCACCGAATCAGACTACTGACGACAGCCACTGACGACAGCCACTGACGACAGCCACTGACAGCGGTGATACAGTCCGCGAGAACCATGCATAGAGCCAGCAGGACTGTGGCCGACTATTCCCTATCCGCCGCAGCGTGTCAATCCTCATGAGGCGCTGGATTCATGCCAGCGACCGAGGGAGCGTTTTCTATGAGCAGTCGCGCCAGCGGCGCCCGTGTCGCGCGAGCAAAGGCGTCACCAGCGGCGCCTGCATCGCTCTCGCTTCACCAGCGCTTATTCGCTCTGATCGCCCAACTCCCCCCGTGGGAACGGCAGGTCGCTGTGGTCGCGGTATCGCTGGTGGTTGGCGCGGTCGCGATCTGGCTGGCGGCGCGACCCGAACTACCCAAACCGCATGCGCCAGCTTCGGCATCGCTGGTGCTGGGGTCCATCGCCATCACCACCGGCAGCCTGATCCTCTGGCTGCGCCAGCGCTCAGGACTGGAAGACCCAAACAAGCGCCTGCTG
>JBDTAI010000529.1:0-2524 GCA_039924685.1 Ktedonobacterales bacterium | reverse complement strand
GGGATTGGACTTCCGGGCGCCGCTACGTCCTGGCCGGGGAGCCGCCGAGGCGCATGACGCCATTCGCCAACTGATCCCGACGCTCACCGACGACCGCACCCCCGCGCCGGACATCGAGGCGCTGGCGACCGCCCTGCGCGGTGGCCTGCTCGATGAGCTAGTCCCTGAAGCGACGCTTGATACAGCCACAGCACATCACACTACACGCGCCACGCAGAACGGCAAGCGCGCCCGTGTGGAGGATGCTGACCAGGGTGGACGCGGGCGACACTGATTCATCTACGTACCCCACTGTTCCAGCACGTCTCAGGTGATAGGATCTATTGTTGGGCTGGTTATAGTCGGAGGCGCTACAACGATTTGCACACCAACTGGCAATGCGGCGATCATCTGGGGCGCGCTGACAAGGTAGCGGGTTGACGGTACGGGGCCAGGTTCCTCCGCCTGTGTTTCTGGGGTCAGTGGCACGCTCGCTGGATAGGGTCCCAGCATGATCGGCAAGGGTGCCGGAATAGGACGGAAGGCCCACGACGCAAATGATCCAGGAGCGTTCAATCGCTGATGTAGCGCGGCGACTCGATCCTGTGCCACAGAGTCAGTGGCAAGCCGCTGAAGCAGAGCGCCACTGGGGTAGTTCCAGACGAGATAGAGCGCCGTCAGCAGCGCCAGTGGGTCACCAACCAACCCGGCGCTGAAACGATCACCTTCGAGATACTGCGTCTTGTCTCTCCGATTGAGTCGGCGACTGAGGAGACTATAGACACTGACAACCAGAAGACTGAGGAACGTTGCATACAGCAGGTTCATGAAATCTGGATCAGGACTGAGAGGAGCGGAGGCGCTATTGAATATGGGCGAAGAGGCAGCAAGTAGAACGCGCTCAAGCGAGTATAAGAGGTATCCCAAGCTCATCCCATAGGCGATCCAATAGGTGACATCCAGGGTGAGCCGCAGGATACGCTTGCGCCGAAAGGCTGACCCTAGCCCAAGCAGTAGCCCGGCATAGGCGTCGCGTTGCCGCCAGTCGGTAGCGGCTAAAAACATATCATTGACAAACAGCGTTTGTCTACCAAGACCAACAATTGCCCATGCCGCAGTCCCATCGGACGCCATATGCTGTATGTAGATAGCGCGTAGGGGCTTGCCTGCCAGTTGCGCCTACGCCTGGATACGCTGCCCTAGCTGCGCCCATTCGGTCTGCTGGATAGGAGTAGAGGGATAGAGCCAGCGCATGAGAATGACCTGATTGGTGGCACGTAGCGTTGTGACGAGCAATTGGCATAGGCTTCCTATCACAATCGCCACCCATATGTGGATGCCGCAGAAGACAAGCGCCAGAGGTATCACCCACAGAACCATATGTACTGTGTTAGACACCAGCATATCTTTCACCCAGTGCCACGCAAGGCCCGCTGGAAGACTGGGCAGACCACGCAGATTCGATCTGGCGGCCGCAACTGCCCAGATGACGATGAGTATGGTCAGCAGGAGTGACGAAATGGCCCCTGCAATGATCGCCAGTAGCAGAAGCAGCAGTAGTGCTTGCAGATAAGGCATGAAGGCAGCTGAGTCAGACGTTCCCAGTCGCCATGCCACTGCAATCACCACTGCTCCGGCGCTTACACAGCCAATGCCAATCCAATATCCTACCCGCGACCAGATGGGGATGTTGTCGGCTGAACGCACAAAGTGCTAATAGGCGATGAGATGTGGTTGCGCGCCTGCCTGTACAGTCGCCAGCGCGCTCCGATAGGCGCGCCGCATTGTATATGCCCGCGCGACGCTGATGAGGCAAAACCAGAGGATGGCCGCCAGCCCAGCGCCTGTCGCTACCACAAACGGATTCAGGTTTGCCATGCGCCCTACCTCCTCGGTTGCCCTGTTTGACAGTCAGATGATAGTGTTCGCTGCGCGTCCACCGTTCGCATCAAGGGGTTGGAGTATCGGTTGACGTCGGCGTGTTGGTCGGTGTATTGGTTGGTGTGGGCGACGGCGGCGAGGTCGGTGTGGGTGTCGCTGGCGTCGTCGGTTTCGGGGTTGGTGTTGGTGTCGGCGGCGGACCACTAGGCGCTCTGCCATAAATGTCCACTGTCGCGCCGACTCGCGCCCAGTGATAGAGCCACGCGCCCGCCGGGGTCGGCGTGTTCACACAGCCGTGGCTGCCTGTCTCATGTGTGCCATCGGGGTCGGTATGCGGATAGTTTGAGCCGGGGCCGAAAAGATGGCGCCAGGGCGCATCATGCACGAAGTAGCCGTAGTTGGCGAAGTACATGGCGTAGTTGATATGCTCCGGCGAGTAGTAGTAGGGTGAACCGGGCGGCCAGGGAGAATAGAACGTCACGTCGTACTCTTTGTACTGGATGTGGAAGATGCCGTCGGGCGTGGCAAGCTGGGGCATGCCGCTGGTGATCGGCGTATCGTAGAGCAGGACGCGGTTGTTATAGGCCCAGAGCCACTGTTGCGACAGACTGACCAGGATCACCTGTCCGCCGATGTTGGGCACGCCGCCGCTCGGCGCCGGGCC
>JBDTAI010000528.1:0-6554 GCA_039924685.1 Ktedonobacterales bacterium | reverse complement strand
CACTGGTGGTATCGAAGACGGGCAGCCCTTCGATGGTCGTGCCGCCCTTGCCAGGGGTGACGCCACCCACCACCTGCGTTCCGGCGGTCAGCATGCCCTTCGTGTGGTAGAGTCCCTCGCGTCCGGTGATGCCCTGCACGATCACGCGCGAGTGTTTATCAAACAGGATGCTCATAGGTGTCTTTTCGCTCCTCGCGTGTATCGGCTTACTGTTGCGCCTGATGTGTCTGGTTCACTTGATTGACGTGGTTGACCTCAGCGACGATCTTCTGGGCAGCATCGCGCATATCGTAGCCCCAGGTGAGGCCCGCATCGGCCAGCAGCGCGCGTCCCTCGGCCTCGCCGGTGCCGGAGAGCCGCGCCACAATCGGCATGCCTTTGGGCAGCTCTTCCTGCGCCAGAATGATGCCGCGCGCCACCTCTTCGCCACGGGTGATGCCGCCGAAGATGTTGACGAGGATGCCCTTCACCTGCGGATCGCCCGCCACGAAGAGCAGCGCCTTCTTCACCACTTCCGCTTTGGCGCCGCCACCGATGTCGAGGAAGTTGGCTGGCTTGCCGCCAGAGCGCGCCACCATATCCAGCGTCGTCATCACCAGACCGGCGCCATTGCCAATGATGCCTACATCGCCATCCAGCTTGACATAGGTGAGACCCTCGGCCTTCGCCTGGAACTCCAGCGGGTTTGCCTCCTCAGTCTCGGCCCAGCCTGCGTATTCCTTCTGGCGCACCAGCGCGTTGTCGTCAATCAGCATCTTGGCGTCGGCGGCAATCACCTGGCCGTCAGCCGTGAGCGCGAGGGGATTGATCTCGGCAAGCGTGGCGTCGCTCTCCATGAACGCTTTCACCAGTGTGGAGAGGATCGCGCCGCCTTTGGCGACGACGGTATGTGGCACGCCCGCCTGCGCCAGCAGTCCGCGCGCCTGGGTAGGCAGCAGCCCCCAGCGCACATCCACCGGCTCACGCAGAATCTTCTCCGGCTCCTTCTCGGCCACCTCTTCGATGTCAATGCCACCGGCGGCGCTGACAATCACCACGGGCGCCTGCGAGGCGCGGTCCAGCACGACACCGAGGTAGTATTCCTCTCGAATGTCGAGCGCAGGGGTGATGAGAACTTTCTCGACCGTCAGCCCTTTGATGTCCATGCCGAGGATGCGCCCGGCCACCTCGCGGGTCTGTTCCGGCGTCTGGGCGATCTTGACGCCGCCCGCCTTGCCGCGCCCGCCAACGTAGACCTGCGCCTTGACGACGACGGGAACGCCGAACTCGCGGGCGATCTGTTCGGCCTCGTCGGCTGTGGTAGCGACTTTGCCCGGCTGCACGGGAATCCCGTAGCGGCGCAAAATCTCCTTCGCCTGGTACTCGTGAATCTTCATCGAATCGTCTTTCCCTTTGAGAAGTGATAGGGATGAGTGTGGTTGCTCAGGCTGTGACATATGGGCGCAGAGAGCGCAAAGTCGCCACAGTCTCTTCCTAAGACTGTACCACACAAGACAGGGGCCGGTTGAATGCATCATGAGCCATCCACGCCTCTGGCCAAGAGGGCGGCATGTGTTGACATGGTATAAGGCCAGGCCTACCATGTGGAAATCTAGCGACATATCATCGTCGTCATGGCAGCGTTACTGCTGCGTGGTCCAGTTCTAGCACAGAGCGTCCAGAACGGTCGTGATACACTTTCGATAGGCGTTAGATGCTGTTTACCCATCTAGCGGCGCTTTGAGGAAAACCTGGGGATAGCATATAGTCGCAGTATAGTGGAGCGTTCCACGATCGCCTTTCTATCAGGCTGGTGGCGGTCTGAAGAGCGGATGGACAGTACAGAACGGAGACGCATATGGAGACGCCAGCGAGTGGACAGGTGAATAGCAAGGCGAACGGCCAGCAACCACAGGAAATCTCGGATCAGCAGTTATTCGCCGAGAAGGGGCGCATCGAGCGGTTGGGGCGCATCCGCCAGTTGGTCTTTGGATCGCTGGATGGGCTGCTGGTGCCGCTGGGTGTGATCAGCGGTGTGGCTGGTGGCACCGGCAACACGCATGCGGTGATCATCGCCGGTCTGGCAGAGGCGTTTGCAGGCGCGCTCTCGATGGGGGCGGGCGAGTTCATCGCCGGGCGGTCCGAGGCGCAGGTGCAGCGCACCGAGGTGCAGAAAGAACTGGCGGAGATTCGCCAGAATCCGCAGTACGAACTGGTTGAGATGGCGCGGCTGCTGGAGCGTGAGGGCATTGCGGCCGACGACGCACAGCAGATGGCTGAGACGCTGGCGCGCTACCCCGACGCCTATCACAAGACGATGGTGGAGAAGGAACTGGGACTCCAGATTGATCCGGGGGTAGTCAAGATACCCGAGGCGCTGACAATGGGCGTTTCTTACATCATTGGTTCGATCTTCCCCCTGATCGCCTATTTCTTCTTTTCGGTGGCGGTTGCGTTGCCCATCTCGATTGTGTTGACCGTGGTGGCGCTAGTGATCGTTGGCGTCATCAAGGGCAGGCTTGCCAACCTCAACCTTGCGCTCAGCATTCTGGAAGTCGTTGCCGTCGGCATTGTCTCGGCTGGTGGCGGCTATCTGTTGGGTATTGTCATTCCCCGTCTGCTCGGCTTCTAGTGATGGCGCAGTGGGCCGCCAGGGCTATCCGTTTGGGGTGGTCGCGGCTTTCCCGCTTGCGCTTTCAGGGGACGTGCGCTAAAATCAGAGACGGCTCTGTTGAGATGTCAGGCTGTGCGTTCAAGGCGCTCGCCGCGTTTGGCGCCGGGCATGCTTCTCAGCAACAGTACAGCGGTGGAACGGTTCTCCACGTCGGCTGGTTTGTTCGGATACTCCATCTCGCGGCCCACTGGTTGGCCGGGCAGGATACCGGGACAACAACTGAAACAGAGAAACAGAGAAACAGAGAAACAGAGAAACAGAGAAACAGATGCGGAACAATTCAGGCCACCCTGGTTGGGATGATCGTGGGACATGGTGATGTCGGCAGGGTCAACAGCTTCAACGTCGGCGGAAACAACAGAAACAGCAGAGGCGGCGCACTCGGCGCACCCACTGGAGCACCCGCAGAACGCGTCGTGGAAGATTCTGGTGGAGCGGGGAAATCTGGGTTTTGCCGCCGCGCACTTCATCACCTTCCAGGGCGAGTGCGAGCCATTGCACGGCCACAACTACGGCGTGCGCGTCGAGGCGGTTGGCGAATTGACGCCAGATAGCTACGTGTTCGATTTCGTCACGCTGAAGAACATCGTGCGCGAACTGTGCAAAGCATGGGATCACCGCTTCTTGCTGCCCCTGCACAATCCTCACCTGCAACTGACCGAGCATCCCCACGACTGGGAGATCGTCTACACGGGCGTGCGGCCTGCGGACGCGCCCGATGCGCCGATCCGCTACCTGATGCCCAAGTGGACCGTCGTTCCCCTGCCAGTGGATAACGCTACCGCCGAGCGGCTGGCGCAACAAATGGCGCTGCTGATCGTAGAGGTGATGCGTCAGCGCGGCCTCGGCCACAATCTGCGCCAACTCACCATCGGCGTGGAGGAAACCGAGATGCAGACGGCGTTCTGCACGCTCGATCTGCCGACCGGGCCAGCCGAAGCGCATCCACCGGGATAACTTGCTGAGGCGCTGTACCAAAAAAAACCACGACGGAGTCACATAGTGTGGCGCCAGGTAGTGGAAAGAAGTACGGCGCCCTTGTTATCCCTGTAGCTCGCAATCGTTCTTGTAGGCATGGTGGGCGCGGGGAAGCATACCCAATTGGGCGCTCCGAAGCGTGACATAGGGTATTACTCCATCTGCCTCGCCTGCCAGAATGCCGACACGATCCTGATAGATAGCATGCTGATGTGCTGCTTGTTCGTCGTGTAGAACTCGCGCAAAAACGCTGTACCGTTGTTCATTCGTATTGTCAGACGCCCGCGAACGGTCGCCATGCACAATTGGGTGCGTGGGCTGCGCAAGCGTCCATTCCAGGGGCCATTGTCTGGTCCCCGCCAGAACCAACGCTGGCTTGGAGCAATGGCGCTCCAACATGGCCATCGCCGGTCATCCCAGGAGGATATGTAGTCGTGGCGATTAAACAACCACAAGCGCTGAACCCGTTTGTCGAGGCAGTCGCCCAATTTGACGCCGCCGCCGACCTGCTCAGTCTCAGTCCGGATCTGCGCGCCATCTTGCGTGTACCCAAGCGCGAACTCTCTGTACATTTCCCCGTCCGCATGGACGATGGCCGTGTGGAAGTCTTCACCGGCTATCGTGTGCAGCACAATATCAACCGTGGCCCCGCCAAAGGTGGCATCCGCTTCGATGCCAACGTGTCACTTGACGAGGTGCGGGCGCTAGCGATGTGGATGACGTGGAAATGCGCGGTCGTCAATATTCCTTTCGGCGGCGCCAAAGGTGGCGTCATCGTTGATCCCCGCAAGCTCTCTCGCACCGAACTCGAGCGCCTCACCCGCCGCTATGCCACCGAGATTGCCGGCATCATCGGCCCTGAAAGCGACATTCCGGCGCCTGATGTGAACACCAACCCGCAGGTTATGGCCTGGATCATGGACACGTATTCCATGCACCACGGCTATTCGATCCCCGCCGTCGTCACCGGCAAGCCCCTCTCCATCGGCGGCAGCGAGGGGCGCATGGAGGCTACGGGGCGCGGCGTCTTCATCATCACCCGCGAGGCGTGCCGCGCGCTCGACATTCCCTTCGCCGGGGCGCGGGTCGTCGTGCAGGGCTTTGGCAACGTCGGCTCGATCACGGCGCGGTTGCTGCATGAGGCGGGCTGCAAGGTTGTCTCACTCAGCGACATCTATGGCGCCGTCTATAACGAGCGCGGCATAGATGTGAACTTTGCGGTCCGCTATATGCAGGAACACGGCTCACTCAAAGACCTGCCCGACACCCAGCCGATTTCCAGCGCGGCGGCGCTCGAACTCCCCTGCGACATCTTGATCCCCGCCGCTCTCGAAGGGCAGATCACCCATAGCAACGCCGGTCGCCTTCAGACACGGCTGGTGGTCGAGGCTGCCAATGGTCCCACCACCACCGAGGCCGACGCCATCCTGCACGAGCGCGGCATCCCCGTCATCCCCGACATCCTGGCAAATGCGGGCGGTGTGACGGTGAGCTATTTCGAGTGGGTGCAGGATTTGCAGCACTTCTTCTGGGCCGAGGGCGAGATCAACCAGCGCCTGGAGCAGATCATGGTGCGCAGCTTCAACGCCGTGCAGGCCAAGCGCGACGAACAGAACTGCGACTATCGCATGGGCGCCTATCTGCTAGCCGTGGCCCGCGTGGCCGAGGCGACACAGGTGCGTGGCATCTATCCGTAGTGGGCAGGCGCTCTCGACCTTGAACGGCCGGGGCATGGTGACCACGACGAACTGAAGTCCGCAGAGAACCAGACCAGCCGGAAGAAGTCATTAAGGCTTCATCCGGCTGGTCGCGTGTTTGAGCCTTTGTCAAGAGCCCTCAGGCCCAATCCGTCCCGCGTGCAGGGCGTTCACGCCTGCACCCTTCCACTCCTCACAGCTCGATGTAGATGTTCTTGACCTCAGTGTAGAGTTCCAGGCCATACATACCCAGTTCGCGGCCAATGCCCGACTGCTTGTAGCCACCGAAGGGTGCCTCGACGTGAATCCCCTGGTTGGAGTTGATCGAGAGCGTTCCTGTACGCACACGTCGGGCTGTGCGTAGCGCCCGTCCGATGTCACGCGACCAGATCGAGCCGGAGAGGCCATAGATGCTGTCGTTGGCGAGCCGCACGGCGTCATTCTCATCCTCGAAGGGAATGATGCTGGCGACCGGCCCGAATATCTCCTCCTGGGCGATCCGCATCGTCGGCCCCACGCCGCCAAAGACGGCGGGCAGCAGGAAGTTGCCCTTCGCCAGCGCCTCATCGGTTGGCTCGACGCCACCGGTGAGCAACTGTGCGCCCTCCTCCTGGCCGATCTCGATATAGTTCCTGACGCTCGCCTTTTGCTGCGGCGAGATGATCGCGCCCATATCAGTCTGTTTATCCAGCGGGTCACCAACCGCGAGCTGCTGGGTGCGCTTGACAAACCGCTCGGTGAACTCTTCGAGGATGCTGCGTTGCACCAGCAGACGTGAACGCGCCGTGCAGTCCTGTCCGGCGTTGCCAAAGATAGCCGGAACACCGGCGTCAACCGCTTTCTCCAGGTCGGCGTCGTCAAAGATGATGTTGGCCGACTTGCCGCCAAGCTCCAGCGAGACGCGGGTGATCGAATCAGCCGCCGTCCGCATCAGTTCGCGGCCCACCTCGGTCGAGCCGGTGAAGGCGATCTTGTCCACGCCGGGGTGCCGCACCAGCGCCGCGCCGATCAGCGGACCTGAGCCGGTCAGCACATTGACCACACCCTCCGGCACGCCCGCTTCGAGGCAAATCTGGCCGAGCGCCAGCGCGCTGAGGGGCGTCTGTTTCGCAGGCTTGAGGACAACACAGCATCCGGCGGCGAGCGCGGGAGCGAGCTTCCAGGCGGCCATCACAATTGGGAAGTTCCAGGGGATGATCTGGCCTGCCACACCGATTGGCTCACGC
>JBDTAI010000527.1:0-3609 GCA_039924685.1 Ktedonobacterales bacterium | reverse complement strand
CATGGGTGGGCTGCACCCGATGCGACGGCAACGAGCGGCTTTTGGTGCGGCTCATCACCTCATCAATGTCGCGGTCCCAGTAGCAGTTGATGGCGTTGGCGCTGCCTGCCGCCAATGCGCCGCCGATCAGCGTCGCCAGCACGATGCCGAAGGCTGGCAGGCCTCTACCGGCGACCGCCATCGCCGCCAGTGTCACCCCCAACAGGAGTACCGTCACATGCGGCTTCATCAGGTTGATATAGGCGCCCAGCGGCGCGCGCATGCGCTGCAACGCTCTAGCAGGTGTCTGGACGAGGTCTTCACCGATCTCTGAGATAATCTCCGTTGCGTCAGCCTTCTGCATGAGACCTCTATTCCCGTTAGCGTCCGGCGACGCGCAGGTCTCGCCTGGGTACACTCTGCGGGAGTGTACAGCCGAACATGAAGGATTGTATCGCGTGAACCTGAACACGCGGCTTGCAACTGCCGCCACGCGCCTGACAATTTCCTTAACGCTTTGCGTGGCGTGCGCGCAGGTGGTATAGCCAGGGAGGCCCATAGTGGAAGATGGTTGCGGGCAAAGCACAACCATTCTATAGTATCATAGGTGTGAAGATCACGTCCCATATTCAGGTAATAGTCAGGCGCGTCCACATTGCCACACGAACTCCACGAACTCCTTCCACCTGCCGTCTCCACTCCTGAGCGGCTGCCAGAGCGACACCCGCGTAGTCGTCGGACACCCCATGCGCCCCGTCGCGCCACTGGCGCCCCAGCAGTACTCCGCACCAACCACAGCGACGAGCGACCACAATCCGCTGCCTCAACGACGGATGACGCAGCCGCTACGCTGCACGCCGCCCAGACGCAGGCGATGCGCGCCCTGATAGCGATGACGACACAGGCACTTGGCGCCCCACTGGCTGACATCACCAGCGCAGTGAAGACACTGCGGGCGGGTACTGAGGTCTGGGACGCAGGCGCAATCCAGCAGGCGATGCAACGGATCACCCGCGACACGGAGCAAACACGCGCGGCGCTGGCGACGCTGGATGCGCTGCTCCAGACACAGGCGCAGCCGATCTGCGCCGCACCCGTCGAGCTTGCCGACCTGCTGATGATAATTTTGCCGCGCTGGAAGGCGCTCGCCCCGCGCCATAGCTTCGAACTGGCCCTGCCGGGTCACGAGCCAACCATCCTTTGCGACGCCAGCCGCCTCGACCGCGCGCTCATGCTGCTGCTGGAATACGCCGTCGCGCTGACGCCGACGGGCGGCGCTGTGCGCGTGATCTTGCGCTCGCATCCGGTGGCTGGTGGGCCGAGTGGGCAAATCGCTGGACACATCGAGGAGGCGCAGATCAGTGTGCGCTGTGGCGTGTATGTTCCCTCAACGGAGGCGCTGGCGCGGCTGTTCGAGCCATTTGCGCGGCTCAGCATGGCAGCGGATGCGGCGCAGATCGGTGGCGGTCTGGGTCTGACGCTGGCCCGCGCGCTGGTTGAGTCGCAGGGTGGGCGCCTCTGGGCAGAAGGTACACCGGGGACGGTGGGCCTTACACTGACCCTGGCGCTGCCGCCGGAGCCGCAGCGGACGATGATCAGAGCGGCGGATACGCTGTCAACCGCAGCGACAGCCCCAGTGGCAATCCCAGGCGCGTCATCGCGTCCGCTGGCGCTGACCCGCGCGCAACGAGTGGCGCTGGTGGTGATGGGAGAGGCGCGTATGGGACGCTATCTGCGCGCCAACTTCGAGGCGCAGGGCTACCGTATTGTCGCGGCAGGCGATCTCGCCGAGGCGTTGCGTCAGGTGGACCTGGAAGAACCCGATCTGATCCTGCTCGATCTGGGCTTGATCGGCATGGCGGGCCAGAACGTGGGGCAGGAGAACGAGCCGCTGGCGGCGTTACAGCAGCTGGTGGAGTATGCCGCTGCGCCGGTGATCGTGTTGGGGCGTGGCGCCGATCCCACCCTGAGCGCGCAGGCGCTGGATGCAGGCGCCGCCGACTATCTGCCACAGCCGTTCAGTATGGAGGAGCTGCTGGCGCGCGCGCGCGCCGCCCTGCGAGTACGCGCCGCCAGCGCCGCGAAGCATGCGCCGGTCTTCACCTGCGGCGATCTGATGATAGACTTTGCGCATCGGCAGGTGACGGTGGCGGAGAGGCCAATCGCACTCAGCAAGACCGAGTATAAGCTGCTGCGGGCGCTGGCCCAGCATGCGGGCATGGCGCTGACCCATGAGACACTGCTTGAACGTGTCTGGGGCAAGGGCTACAGCCAGGAGGTCGAGTTCGTCTGGGTCTATGTGCGGCGGCTGCGGCGCAAGATCGAACCGGACCCCAGCCACCCACACTACATCCTCACCGTTCCGGGTGTTGGCTACCGGCTGGCGCGCTCCTCATCCCCAGCCTCTTTACAAGATGAGGGATAGTTACATCGTGCGCTATGACGATGGCTCCTCGTTCTGCAAACGCTCCAGCAGCGCCTGACCACTATATGCTGCGAACCAATGCTGCGAACCAATGCTGCGAACCACAAGCCGGTATAACACTACGCAACGGGATACGTAAGCGCCTTGCCGTCTCCTTTGGCGCGGACTATGATCTTGATTGGAGCGGGACCGCCCCGCTGCTCATCCGATGCAGCATGCCACTGTGAGCATAGCTGTTACCAGGGTGACGCGACGAAGTGAGGGCTTACGATGAGCGACGCAGACAGCAACACACACGCTTCAGGCGCTATAGGCGCGACCGACGATCTGGCGCCAGCGGCTGGCAGCAGTGAAGCGATTGATAGCTCGGATGGCGCCGTGCCTGCGGCGATTCCCATCGGGCTTAAGCAGCCTGCTCCTATGACGCAGCGGCCACGTGTGGTGCTCATCGGCGCTGGCTTTGGTGGCTTGCAGGCGGCGCAGGCGCTGGCGGGCGCAAAGGCGCAGGTGACGGTGATTGACCGTAACAACTACCACCTCTTCCAGCCGTTGCTCTACCAGGTGGCCACCGCCGATCTCTCGCCTGCCGACATCAGCGCGCCGATCCGCAGTGTGCTACGCCACCAACAGAACGCCGAAGTGCTGCTGGCCGAGGTGACGGGCGTAGATACTGTGCGTCAGATGGTGACGATCCGCGCCAACGGCGACAACGCCAACGGCGACAACGCCAACGATGGCGATGAGCGCCAGCTACCCTACGATTACCTTGTGCTGGCGACCGGAGCCGGGCAGAGCTACTTCGGGCATGACGAGTGGGCCGCCTATGCGCCGGGGCTGAAGTCCATCACCGACGCGACAGCCCTGCGGCGCCGCATTTTGCTGGCCTTCGAGGCTGCCGAGATGGAGCTGGACCCCGAAAAAGTGCGTGCACTGCTGACCTTCGTGATCATCGGCGGCGGACCAACCGGTGTCGAGATGGCGGGCGCTATCGCCGACCTTGCGCGCAAATCCATCGTCAACGACTTCCGCCACATCAACGCCGCCTCGGCGCGCATTGTGCTGGTGGAGGCGATGCCGCGCATCTTCGGCGCGTTCCCAGAGCCGCTGGCGCGTAAGGCCGAACGCGAACTGTGGCGGTTGGGTGTCGAGGTTCGCACCGGGCATGCGGTGGAGCAGGTGGACGCTGGGGGCGTGACGATCGGTGG
>JBDTAI010000526.1:0-2866 GCA_039924685.1 Ktedonobacterales bacterium | reverse complement strand
AGTGGAGGCTATGCGCCGCCTGCTGCCGGACCGAGCGGTCCAGTGTGGGATGCGCCTACCGCTGGGGCGAATGCGGGTGGATTGCTCTCCAACGCGCCTACCTATACGCGCAACCAGCAGCCCAATGTGCCGCCGGCTCGTCCTGATCCGCAGGGACCGGCAAGCCCGACACTGCGGCGGATGTTCGACCAGGACAACCGTTAAACCAAATGCGGACCAGAGTACGGACCAGATAGGGGATGGGGAGATCGCATGGCGCCACTGGTCTCACTACAATTTCGCCCGGCGATTGTCGTTTTCGTCGGGCATACCGCCGATGCGCTGCGAGATGAGGATACTGGCTCGCATGCGCTGCGGCAGCCGGGATCGCCGGTCGCTACCTCGGTCTATGCGCGCTTCCGTGACCTCTGCGCCGGACTTGACGAACCGCTACGCCCTGCGGTGGGGATGATCGCCATTGGCGAAGGCGAGACCCGCGCCACGGCGCTTGCAGGTGTCGCCGGTAGCTCTGGATCGCGGACAACGCACTCCTCATCGGGCATCGGCGCCAGCGATGACTTTCCGCGTGTGCTGGCGCGGGTGCTGCGCAGTGTGCAGGGTGAGCGGCGGCGCCATGAGATCGAGAGCCAGGGCTACCCCATCCCTATCCCACGCGCCCAAATCTATATCGTCGGCCATACAAGCTCTTTATGGATCAGTCAGGTGACGAAATGGGTGGCGGCGGAGATGCGCGAAGATCGCCTCTCGACGCTGATCAACTACCTGCTGATTGACTATCCGCGCTATCAGCTCGGTCCCGCCTCACGCGCAGGAGCCAGTGGTGTTGGCGTCTATAGCGCGGCCACACGTCTGCGTCTCAACGGATCGGGCGGATCGGGCGGATCGGGCGGATCGGGCGGATCGGGCGGATCGAGCGGATCGAGCGGGCGCAACACAGTGCCGGCGCACGGGCCGACGCCGCCCTGGGTTGACGACCTCTGCTCACGGCTTGGCGCACTACCCGCAGTCAACTTCAGCTTTATGTATGAGGAGATGGGCCAGCGCCAGACGTTTCTTGAGGAGCGCGATATCGCCTATGTGGTGGCCGAGGCGCTTTTTGGCTTTGTCGCCACCGGCCTGACGGCGGCGCCATCCTTCGTTGAATCCACCCAGGTCAGCCCACGCAGCGGCGCAACCCTGCCCACCAGCGCCGATGTTGATGACTTTGATGCGCTGTATGCCGCCAGTGCTTCAGCGAATGGCCTGCATGCGGCGGAGCGGCATGCCCAGGTGGATGCGCGTATTGGCAGCATGGGCGCCAGCATGATCCTCTTCCCACGCGCCGCCGTCGAACGCTACACCGCTAACGCCTATGGCGCGCACCTGCTGGATGAGTGGGCGGCAACGATCAGCGCGCGTCCGCTGAGTCTGGCGCAACGTGAGACGACCCGCAGGCAGGCACAGGAATTTGCCCTGCGACTTCTGCATGATATTGATGATCGCGCGCCACGCCCCGGCGCTCCCGCCTATCTCTGGCCGACACTGAGCGTACTTGGCGACCGCGCCTCGCGCCACGATCTCGCCGACGCCTCCGAACTGCTGTTTGGCCAGTTCACCCGCCAGGCCGTCGAGGAGGAGCGAGATCCCGACGACGATTGGGCGGACGCGGCAGCCCGCCACGAATTGCGCGCCGCCCAGACCTTCATCCCCTGGCGACAGACGGCGGAACTGGCATGGACCGAGACACGCGGCGCCTATGAGAACCTCGTTGGCCAGACGATCAGCGACCTCTGGCTCACCGACGAATATGGCCTGAGCCGCGCCCAGGCCTATGTGCAGCGGCTCGACGATGGCCTTACCCGCGCCCGTGGTGTACTGGCGAACTGGCGGCGCGACCACATGGACCGCTACCAGCGCGACATGCGCAGTCTGCGCGCCCGAAGCGAGGGGCCGTGGAGCGAGCGTTCGCCGCGTTCGCGCAAAGCGCGCGCCCAGATGAACCAGCAGCGTCAGCCAGTGCTGTCGGGGACGACCAGCGCCCTGCCCTACGCGCAGACGGTGGATATGGGAGTGGGCTCCATTCTCTATACCAGCTATGCACATGGCAACCTCAATGGCTCGTTGCCCGCATCAGCGGCGCCCACGACATATGATGCGGATCATGGTGTTAACTACACAGCGCCTGACGTGAGCGATCCTGACGATCCCAATCACGCTGGCTATTCAGTGGCGGATGCTGCTGTGTCCTACCCGCCGTATACTCCCAGCATACCCTACGCGCCGACCTCGACACCGCTACTGGCTGTGCCGATGCCGTCGCTACCTGTCAGTGATGCGGCGCTCGATATGGCATATGCCGATCCTGACGACCTGCGGCAGACGACCACCGAGGCTGAGACACCGCCAACGCCCTTCGCGCTGCCTGACGCATCTACCATGCAGTCCACAGAACCTCCGTCGTCCACCCCATCGCAGCCGAGGCAAACGCCGACTATGCCGCCCGGCGTCTCCACCCCACAGCAGCCGCTGCCGCTCGACGATGCGCTGGATGCGGGGCCATTGGCGAGTGCGCTGCCCGCCGATCTGCGCGCCATCATTCGTGATCTGGGGGCGCGGGTGGCTTGGGAACGCGCCAACGTGCCGACGTGGGGGCAGTTGATTGTGGCTGGCGTGATGGGCGCTCCGGCGCTGGCGTTGCTGGCGTTGGCGTTGTTGCCACCCGATCAGCAATGGAAGCCCGAACCAGTGGCGCTGATAGTGGGCGGAGTGATCGCTGTGGTGGCGCTGGCCTGCTGGCTGATCCGCGTCCGCGCCAAACAGGCCGCCAAACGCGCCGAAGAAGATCTGTTGAGCGCCTACCGCGTCTACTACGCTTATCGCTGTGAAC
>JBDTAI010000525.1:0-3276 GCA_039924685.1 Ktedonobacterales bacterium | reverse complement strand
AGAGCGTCACCTCGGCAATCGCCAGCGCGCCCACCAGCGTCTTGCCAGCGCCGGTCGGCAGAATCACCACGCCGCGACATCCCTCCGCTCGCCAGGCTGTCAGCGCATCCTGCTGATAGGGACGCGGGGTGAAGGCACGTTGCGGCGGCTGGGGCAGCGCGGGCCGCTCCTCGAAGGCGACGTGGAGCGGGTAGGCGTCGTGCGCCAGCAGCGCGGATTTGATGCGCGCAAACGCCATTGGTTGCGCCCGCAGCAGCTTCGCCCTCCTGTCGCGGCTGAAGAGATGCTCTGCCCCCAGCGCCTCATGCGAGCCAAAGAGCGCCGTATAGAGCGCGGCGTCATCCAGCGCCCAGAGTGCAGCAGGCGGCACGAGCGCCAGATCGCGTCCACGCGGCTCCAGCGTCACATGTTCGGCGTCCTGCGCCATTTGGTCTGCCATACCAATCGCTTCTCTCATAATCGTTTGGGAAACTACCTGTTCTCCCCATTCTACGCCAGCGCGCGACCGGCGGAAAGAGCGGCCATCTACCCATCGCCAGGCTACGCATGATTACCGTTGACGCTGGCGCGAACAGGCAACCGCATTGCAGCGCAACATCACCGTCATCCCGATCCTCGTGCAGAATGCGCACATGCCGGAGCCGCAGTTCTTGCCGCCCTCCCTGTATATGGGGCCCACCGCAATGCCGCTCAGGTGCGCTACGATCCCGATTTCAACGCAGATATACAGCATGTCTTCAGGGCGATTGAGACGGTGATCCCGGCTCTGGCTGGCCGAGCGGGCGCAACCATACCGACCCAGGTAAATACAGGGATACCGCATACCAGTTATGCTTCACCGTACACTTCACCGCCATCCGCCCGCTCCGTTGCGGCGTCGGATAATCTGTGGCGACCGACTCACCCGTGGCTCGTCGCGCTGGGGCCGATTGATGCTTTACTGCTTGTAGCGACGGCCTGGTTCTTTTTGAAGGACAGCGGGTTCAATTACGCGTCGGGTGTCATTACGACTGTGATCGCGCTCATGGGAGCAACTACCCTATTTGTCAGTGCGCTCTTCATCGCCGCGCGCAGGCGACACTGGGGATGGGTAGTCGGACTGACAATCTTCGATTTGATTGCTACGGGCATCTCTCTGTATATGGGGTCCGTCACGACTTACTACGGCTACCTGCCGATGGCCTGCGTTGGCGTGAGCGTCTGCGTCTTCGGGCTGTTCGCACGCAGCAATAGCCCAAAGAAATGAGCGGGATATGCGCGCCTGCGCAGTCCGGCCGCCCATATCGCTAACCCACTTCGGCGTCTGTGCGTAGAGAAGGAAACGCACCGCCTGCAGCGTGCTGCAGGCGATCAGTCGTCCGTTGCCTGTGCCATCGCTCATGCGCCGAGGAGGCGACCCCATGCCAGATGCGTATATGCCCGACCCCAACTACCCTCCGTCAAGCTATCCAGGCGGTTATTCCGGCCCTGCTCAGTCGCAGCCAGATAACTCCCCTGACAGCTACTATGGGACGTATGGCAGCCAACAGTTTGCGCAACCGACGGTCCCTAGCACTCAACCGCCCGCCTATCCTCCACTAGCGCCAATCCCCGCGCCTGCCAGTGTGCCGATGGTGGCTCCGCAGATGCAGCAGATGGGCGCCTATGCCGGTTATCCCGCCACCATCCCCACCACAGACAAGGGAGGCGTTCCAGCGATGGCGGCGCTGGTGCTGGGCATCTTCGCCGTTGCGGTTGGCTGGCTCCCACTCTGCGGCATCGTCGCGCTGGCGCCCGCAATCATCGCTATCGTGCTGGGTGGTGTGGGGCTGCAATCGCGCAACCGTCGCGGGCTGGCGATTGCAGGCATCGTGCTGGGCCTGGCCGCACTGGCGCTGGCCTTCACCATCGCCATCTAGCAGTTGCACTGCGGTGGGCGTAGCGTGTCCGCCCACGCAGTGTCACGTCGAGGATACGCGAACATTAGCGCCTCTTTTCTGTTCCACTGCCCCATATACCCCTTCTGTGGCTATGATAAGATACGCTATGCGTCCCGGAACAGGCGCTGTGTTGATTGCTATGAGCGATATCCATGAGGAGTGAGCATGCGGCTGTCTCCATCATTGATATGGCATGCGCCTCGTCGCATCTCTTCT
Organism: Ktedonobacterales bacterium; assembly: GCA_039924685.1. Lineage (GTDB taxonomy): Bacteria > Chloroflexota > Ktedonobacteria > Ktedonobacterales > JADMIN01 > JBDTAI01. Next base: position 1,141 of record JBDTAI010000525.1, on the reverse strand, counting down.
TCCATGCTGCTGAAACGCGCTGACTCTGCGACATTCTGCGCAGTGCTGGTCGCCATCGCCTATGCGGGCTTTATCCTGCTGCGGCTGCATACCTTTGGCGACCCTTCGGCATTCATCGTGGCGGGCGACCGCTTCGTCAATGCCGCACAGGCGCCACATGGCCTGATCATCCTGCCACATGGCTCAGGCTACGACGGCCAGTTCTATTACCGGCTGGCGCTCAACCCCTTCAACAACCATGTGACGGCGTATGGCATCACCTTCGATAAGCCCGCCTACCGCCAGCAGCGCATCCTCTATCCACTGATCGCCTGGCTGCTCTCATTCGGGCAAGCGCAGCTTGTGCCAGTGACGCTGATCGTCGTCAACTACGTCGCGCTGATTGTCCTGGGCTTTGTCGCGGGGCGCTATGCGCAGGCGTTTGGGCGTTCGGCGCTGTGGGGGCTGGCGATTCCCCTCTACCCTGGCTTTGTGTTAAGCGTTGCGCGCGACCTTGCCGAGCCGCTGGCCGCCGTGTTGCTCATCACCAGTCTGCTACTTGCGCAACGCAGGCGCTTTGTGGCGGCGGCGATTGCGCTGAGCCTGGCGATCCTCACCCGCGAGACGATGCTGCTGGTCGCGCTGGCGTTGGGTCTTGTCTGGGCCGCTGGCTGGCTATATCACTGGTTGCGTGTCCTGGCGCCCAACCTGTCTCCCAACCTGGCCGCGAGACTCGCGCCCGACCTTGCGCCTGCCTTGCCTCGTATCCCCTGGTATTATGCGTTCACGCCGCTGGCGGTCTTCGCCTGCTGGCAATCGTTGCTCCTGATCGAGTGGGGACACCTGGCCTACACCAACGGCGCTGGCAATATTGGCGTCCCATTCGAGGGATTCGCCCGTCTGCTGGGCGTCGTCGCGGCGGGCGCCTCGCTTGAGCAGCGCGGCATCTACTGGGAGCAGCTCGTCATCATCGTGTTCGCCGTGCTGGTGAGCCTCAGCCTGCGCATGACGCAAACGCCCTTCTTCACGCGGCTGGCCTGGATATTTGCTGCGGCGCTGAGCGTATGCCTCACCACGCTGGTCTGGGTGGACGACTGGGCTTTCCTGCGGGCGCTGGCGGAGTTCTTCCTGCTGGGCGACTGCATCCTGATCGCCGGACGCC
>JBDTAI010000524.1:0-6650 GCA_039924685.1 Ktedonobacterales bacterium | reverse complement strand
CGACGCCGCATACAGGACTAGCGCGGCGACAATGCCATAGGTGATGATATTGCCAAGATTTGAGTTGCCAGTATTCCCAAACGACAGGCCAAGCACAACCAGCACAATGATGGCGGGAATGAAGCCGAGTCCCAGTCCGAGGGAAAATTGTCCACCAGCGTTGCGTGGTGAGCGGCGCACCTGCAACGGGATCGGCGGCATCATGAGCGGCGGCGCGTTTGGTGGCAGAATTGGTGGTGGCGCCACTGCCCCAAACGGGCCATAGGGCTGTGATGGGCCAGCGGGTAGCGGTGGCGGAATGTCGGGTGGCGCCGCCGTTGGGAACGCCGATGCAGGTGATGGCGGAGTTGCTGGCTGTGGCGCGTCCGGCGCAGTCGCGTCCGGCGTGACGTTACTCGTTGGGTCCGTCGGGCCAGTGGTGTCCGCCGCCGGAAGGCTGCGTCCGCAGAACTGGCAGGTTGTGGCGTCGTCGGCATTGACGAAGCCGCAGCTTGGGCAGATACGCATGGTGCGGTGTCTCCTCGACTATGCCACGTTAAGCGGCTTTGGCCGTCTCTTCAACCGGCGTTACTGCGCTTTGCTGTTGGCGGCTGGCGCGGAACGAAGCCCACAGTTGGTAGCTGAAGAGCAGGATGGCGGGGATATAGAGCAGTTGCACCATCGTCAGCCCGAAGAGTACATGCGGATCGGCGCGGGTGAAGTCCACCAGGAAGCGGAAACCACAATAGCCGACGACATAGAGCTTGAAGAGATCGCCCGCTTTGGGCATGCGATCACGTAGCGCCCAGAGCACGCCGAAGAGCGCCAGATCGAGGATCACCTCATACGCCGCAGAGGGTTGACGCCAGACACCCTGTTGCAGAATCGCCCAGGGCAGGTGGCTCGGCAGGCCAAAGGGATCGCCACCCAGCAGATTGCCCAGCCGTCCGATAGCCTGCGCCAGCGGCAGCCCAAGCGCGAACACATCGCCGGTGGAGTAGGTGATGTGGCGCCAGCGTTTCACGATCAGCACGCCTGCATAGCCGCCGAAGAAGCCGCCGGTCCACGCCTGCCCGCTATACCAGAGGTACGGCAGGTCGTGGATGAAGGTCTGCGGCCCCAGGAAGAGCAGCATACTGAGCTTCGCGCCGACGAGACCACCAGCCAGCGCGCCAAGCGCCACCTGCATCATCTCTTCGGTCGCCCGCCCACGTCGCCGCGCCTCAACATACGTGACAAGGCTGCCGACGATATAGGCGCAGAGGAACAGCAACGAGTAGGTGGAGAACACGAGAGATCCGGCATGTAACCACGGATACATGGGCCAGGCTCCATTTCACGAGTCGCTTTGCCAGCGGCGAGGAGTCTTCTCTGTGGGCTTTTCTGTGGATTATGAGACGTGGAAGCAATGACAGGTTGCGGCGATTGTATCATACAGATGAGCATGTGTAACGTCTCTCGAAGTGGCGCCCGTCACATTCATCACAATTGCGTATTACACACTCCACTACACAACCCGCCAGTGTGCAGCAACGCCCGCCGATGGGGTAGGATGGGAGTGAGAACAACTGCCTGCGCCCATGCTCAGGCGCCACTATAGGGGACATCACTGGATGATTGAACGCTACACACGACCGGAGATGGCGCGTGTCTGGTCGGATGAGAATAAGCTCGATACCTGGCTGCGTGTGGAGTTGCTGGTGGCCGAGGGCTGGACGCGCGAGGGAGTGATTGCGCCGGAGGAGATGGAGCGGCTGCGCGCGGCGACCTACGATCTGGCGCGGGCGCGCGAACTCGAGGCCGAGATTCACCACGACGTGATCGCCTTCCTGCGCTCGGTGCAGGAACGGCTGGGGCCGGAGGGGCGGCTGCTGCACCTGGGCATGACCTCCTCGGACATGCTGGATACGGCTTTGGCGCTGCAACTGGTCCAGGCGGGCGCGCTGATCCGCGAGCAGCTCGATGGTCTGACCGAGACGGTGACGCAGGCGGCGCTACGCTATCGCACGACGCTGATGGTGGGCCGCACACATGGCATCCACGCCGAGCCTACCACCTTTGGCTTCAAGCTGGCGATGTGGGTTGACGAACTGCGCCGCTGCCGCCATCGTCTCGACGATGCCGTGGAGATGATCGCGGTCGGCGCGATCTCCGGCGCTGTTGGCACGCACGCCACCATCCCGCCCAGCATCGAGGAATATGTCTGTGAGCAGTTGGGGCTGCGTCCGGCGCCCGTCTCCACCCAGATCATCCAGCGCGACAGGCATGCACAGTTCGTCACCACGCTGGCGCTGATCGGCGCCTCGCTGGAGAAGATGGCGCTTGAACTCCGCCACTTGCAGCGTACAGAACTGAGTGAGGCGTTCGAGCCATTCGGCGCACAGCAACAGGGATCGTCGGCGATGCCGCACAAGCGCAACCCCGAAAAGACCGAACGCATTACGGGACTTTCCCGCGTGCTGCGCGGCTACGCGACGACCGCGCTGGAAGACGTGGCGCTCTGGCACGAACGAGACATCAGCCACTCCTCCGCCGAGCGCATCATCCTGCCCGATGGCTGCGCGACACTGCACTATATGCTCTGGCTGCTCAATGAGGTGGTGGCGGGCATGCAGGTGGATGAGGAGCGCATGCGCGCCAACCTGGAGATGACACGCGGGCTGATCTACTCCTCACGCATCCTGCTGGCGCTGGTGGACAAGGGGATGGACCGGCAGGCGGCGTACAAGCTGGTGCAGCGCGCCGCCCAGCGGGTCTGGCGCAACGAAGACAAGGGCGCCGGACTGCTGGCGATGCTCAAAGCCGACCCAGAGGTGATGGAACACATCACCCCCGCAGAACTCGATGCGCTGGCCAACCCGCAGGACTACCTCAAATACATTGACACGGCGTTCACCCGCCTCAAGCTGCTCTAGGGTGAGGGGATCGCGAGCATACATGTCTGGCGCACGAGGTTACTTGCTATGCGCCGGTTTTGGAGGGCGCTTCTGGAATGATACGCTATGTTGACTGTACTGTAGTATGAGGGGCGCTCGCCCCAACCAACAACACAGGAGAAGCCAGATGCGCAAGATCATTGTTTCAGAGTTTGTGTCGCTAGACGGGGTCATGCAGGCGCCGGGTGGCCCGGACGAGGATACGGAGGGCGGTTTCACCCAGGGCGGGTGGACGCATCCCTATTGGGACGACGGGATCGGAGCCACCTTCGGCCAGATGATGAGCGAGAGCGACGCACTGCTCCTCGGGCGCAAGACGTGGCAGATCCACGGCGGCGCCTTTGAGCCAATGGCGGAGGGCGACCCGTTTGGCGACGTGATGAACGCGATGCCCAAGTATGTAGTCTCCACCACCCTGACCGACGCCTCGGCATGGCGGAACTCCACCCTCATCAACGGCAATGTGGTGGAGGCGATGCGCGCCCTGAAAGCGCAGCCGGGCAAGAACATCCTCATTGATGGCAGCAGCGTGCTCATCCATACCCTGGCGCAGAACGACCTGATTGACGAATATCACCTGCTCGTCTATCCGGTTGTGCTGGGGAGCGGCAAGAAGGTGTTCGCAGACGGGACGCCGCTCAATCTGCGGCTGGTCGAGGCCAAACCTCTCCCGTCTGGAGTCGTGCTAACACACTATACTGTGGAGCGCCCTGCGTAGACGCCGAAACGCCGACGCACAGCACGGGATAAGGCATTCAGGCCCTGTCTGCGTACCATACGTCGGCCATTTGCTGCTGCGCCTATTCCTCGGCGGAGATTGCTTCGGCGCGCTCCATGCGGTCGGGCGCGGTCATGCCGATCAGTGTGAGCGTGCGGGCAAGCCCGGCTTGCGCGGCGCGCATCAGTTGCAGCCGCGCCAGCTTCACCTCTGGCGCGATGTCGGTTCCTGCCTTCAGGATCGGACAACTCTCGTAGAAGTGGTGATAAGCGTCGGCGAGGTCCATCGCATAGCGGGTCAGGTGATGTGGCTCCAATGCCAGCGCCGCCCGCTCCACCACCTCTTCCAGCCGCAAGAGTTCGCGCACCAGCGCCAGCTCGTGCTTGAGCGACTCCGCTGGATCATTCGCCAATACAGCGGCGTCTACCGGCTCGTAGTCCTCGGCGCGGATGCCCTGCTCACTCGCCTTGCGGAAGACCCCCGACGCCCGCGCGTGGGCATACTGCACCGAGAGGCCCGGATTCTCGTCGCTCTGCTTGCTCGCCAGTTCCAGATCAAAGTCGAGCTGGGTGTCGCTTGAGCGCATCAGATAGAAAAAGCGCGTCACATCGGCGCCCACCTCATCGTAGAGTTCATCGAGCGTGATGACGTTACCCAGCCGCTTACCCATGCGCAGACCCTTGACCGTCACCACCTGATACATCAGGATATGCGCGTCGTCGAGGTCGTGGCCGAGGATACCCGCCGTCGCCTTGAGGCGCCCGATATAGCCGTGGTGGTCGGGGCCAAGCACGAGGATCAGCTTCTGGAAGCCGCGCTCGAACTTGTTGCGCATATAGGCCACATCAGAGGCGAAATAGGTCGGCTCGCCGGTGGAGCGCAGCACCACGCGGTCTTTGTCGTCGCCAAACGCCGTCGTCTTGGCCCACACAGCATCGTCATGCTCCTCGATATAGCCAAGCCTGCGCAACTCTTCGATGGCCGCTTCACGCTCGCCACTGGCAGTGAGTGAGCCTTCATTGAAGAACACGTCGAACTTGACGCGCAGCTTCGCCATCGTCGCGCGGATATCGTCCATGATCAGCGCCGCCGCCGTCTTGCCAATCGCCGCGTTGCGCTCGTCGTCGGGCAGCGCCAGCAGATCGGCGACCTTGATCTCCCAGGATTGCAGCATACGGTCGGCCACTGTCTCGTAGTAAGCGCCGAAGTAGCCTTCCTGTGGCTTTACGTCGTCGCCGTGACCCAGCGCCAGATGCAGATAGTACGTCATCGAGCCGCCCAGCTTGGCCACCTGCGCGCCCGCGTCGTTGAAGTAATATTCTTTGGTCACGTCGTAGCCCGCCGCGCGCATCACGTTACCCAGCGTGTCGCCGATGAAAGCGCCGCGTCCGTTGCCCACCGTTGCGGGGCCGGTGGGGTTGGCGCTCACGAACTCGAGGTTGACCTTCTGGCCACGCCCGATGTTGACCGCTCCAAAGCTATTGCCCGCGACGATCACCTCACGCGCCTGTCGCAGCAACCATTCGGCGCGCAGCCGCAGGTTGATGAAGCCAGGACCGGCCACCTCGACAGCGGCGACCAGATCATAGGCGGGAACGACATCCACCATCTCGCGGATGTGGTTGGCGATGGCCTCGGCGAGTGCGCGTGGGTTGGCCTTCTGGCCTGCGGCGCGGGCAGCGGCGGCATATTTCATCGCGACGTTGGTGGCGTAGTCGCCGTGTTCGATGTATTGTGGGCGCGTCACCTCGATGGCGGGCGGCTCCACGTCGGGCAGTTCGCCACGCTCACGCAGGGCGGCGACGGATTTGGTGATGATGTCGGCGATCAGGTCGCGGATCACTAGGGATACTCCTCTCGCGTCACAGCGCGCGAATGCTGGAAATAGCGTAGATACCATTATGCTCACACGTTGGGGAAAGATCGACAAGACGGCGAGCAAGAAGCGTATTCCGCAATTTCCGCACTGAAACGGAGGATTTCCCTTGCTCGCCTAGCTACGGCTATAGCTGGCCTGACGCAACTGCTTTTCCTTATCATCCACATGCAGCGTCAACACCTGCTCCAGCGCCACCAGTGAGTCGAAGGATTCATCCGTGCCGACGACCACCTCTTTGTCGGTGCGGCGGTCGAGGAAGGCCAGCGATGGCGCCCCGCGTGGCCTGTTCTGGATGTTCTGGGTGCGCCAGCCACCATAGAACATGCGCGAAAAGGCTGACTGCATCTGCCCCACGCCCTGCACATCCTGCTTGTAATTGGCGGGCAGCTTGACGCCGCGCAGGGTGATATACATGATGTCTTCCATCGGCACATGCGTGATCTTGCCCGGCTGGGCCTTCACGTAGTCGTCGGGCGTCATGACCAGCAGATAGTCGCGCGCATGGCCCAGACGCCAGAGATCATAGATGACGATGCCCAGGCTGCCAAGTGGAATGAAGCCAAGAATGGCGAGGATCACGACGGTCACGGCGCTCGCCAGTGGGTTGCCGGTGACGAAGTCGCTCGGCACGGTAACAATTAGCGCCGGGATGAAGATGACGAAGCCGATCAGCGCCAGCCCCCCCCACTTGTACATGGAGTAGCGCAGAAAATCCTGTCGCAGTTCCCACACCTGCCAGTTCGCGGGCGCCTGGCCGGAGCGCGCCGTCGCCAGCACCATTTGTGCGTCCATCCATTGCCTGCCTTTGCCATGCGCCGCCTGTCTTCCCGTCGTTACGAGTGCTGGCGGCGTCTTCACGCCATTATAGCACAAGAAGCAGGCCGTTTCCCTGCCTCCATCTCCTTGTCATGACGCGCCGCATCATCCGGGTTTACTGCGTGAGCTACTGACGCCTCTCCTGCATCGGCGAATCGGCGCTGCAACGACCACACGCCGCCCCGATCTTGCCGGGCGCATGTTGGATTCCGTCAGGTGACGCCGAATTGCGACGCATCCTGCCAGTCCTGCCAGTGTCTGTTCATGGGGTGGTGAAAGCAGGTATACTGGTGGATGGGTAGGGGGCGAGGGCGAAGGCGGT
>JBDTAI010000523.1:0-4796 GCA_039924685.1 Ktedonobacterales bacterium | reverse complement strand
TGGGCGATGCCTGCCGGGTGGCCCGACGCCGACGATACCTCCTATACACTGCTGGCGCTACGGGCGCTGGGTGTGGCACAGAACGACGTGGCGATCAAGCGTGGCGCGCGCTGGCTCGAGAGTATGCAGAGCGGCGATGGCTCATGGCCCACGTTTGTGCGCGGCTCGAAGATGCCCTTCGATCACGACTGCCCCTACATCACCGGCCATGCGCTCTGCGCGTTGAAAGCGGCGGGCTGGCTCGACGCCCATCCGCACATCCTCACACGGGCGCTGGGTTATCTGACGCAGGCGCAACACTACGATGGCTCGTTCGCCTCCATCTGGTTCCGTGAGGCGACGGCGGGAACGGCCTCTGTGCTGGAGGCGCTGGCCGACTGCGGGCTGCTCGACACACCAATGGCGACACGGGCGCGCGATGCGCTGCTGCGTAGCCAGAACGACGATGGCGGCTGGGCGGGCTTACGTATGCAACAGGCAAGCACGGCGGAGGAGACGAGTTGGGCGCTACTGGCGCTGCTCCGCTGTGATCCCACTGGCGAGCATCTTGTCATTCCTGCCATTGCGGAGGCCGTGGCGCACGGCGTGCGCTGGCTGCTCGCCCATCAACGACCCGATGGCGCATGGGATGCGGCGCCGATTGGCCTCTACTATAGTGCCATGTGGTACTCAGACACACAGTATGCGCTGGCGCTGCCGTTGCAGGCGCTGGCCCGCGCGAAAGGTTGGCATGCGGGTGGCCAATAATTCGACCAACCAGTAGACCCGCGCCTTGAGGCTGGCGCCACGAAGTCGGCATACACGGGCTGGAGAGCAGAAGCAGTGGATCATCGAGTGGAAGTGACGCAATAGCAATGCGGTCAGATAGAGCGCAATCTACAGAAGCGACGGGGATCGGCGGACATCCATATACGAGGTCGGGCTGGCGGGTGAAGGCGCTGGCGCACCTGGAGATGACGCGCCCGTACACGCTTTTCCACTCCGGCTTGCTTGCCATCGCCGGGGCCGAGGTCGCCTCGCAGGGGACGGCGGCGGGCTGGCGGGTGGCGCTGGCCGCGCTGGTGACGATCTGCGGCTGGGAGGCGGGCCTCTATGCGGGCGACTACTATGATCGCCGGATAGACGCCCTCAGCAAGCCCTACCGCGCCATTCCATCGGGCCGTGTCTCAGCGCGTGAGGCGTTCCTGACGATGGTGGCGCTGATCGCCATCGGCTACCTGAGCGCGCTGCTGCTGGGGTTGCCCAATCTGGCGCTGGCTGTGCTGACCACCGCGCTGGGCATCGCCTACTCGAAGGCGTTCAAGAACAAGGCGCTGCTAGGCAACTTTGATCGGGGCATACTGGGTATCTGCGCAGTGGCTTTTGGCGCGCTGGCAGGCGGATCGCTGGCGCAGTGGCCGGTTGTGCTGCTGGCAGCGCTGGCCTTCTTCCACGACTCCGCCACCAACCTTGTCGGGGCGATCCGCGATGTGGAGGGTGATCGCGCGGCGGGCTGCCATACCGCGCCGGCGGTCTACGGTCTGCGCGCCGCCACACTGATCGCGGCAACGCTCGGCGTTTTGTGGGCGCTGTGTGGTATAGGACTACTGGCGCTCACGCGGCCCGGCTGGCTGGCGTTGCTGTTGGTCGCGCTGGCGTTGGCGCAGGCGGCCTATGTCTACGGAGCACTGGCGCTGCAAGCGGTTGGCGTCTACAGTATAGGGGAGCATACCGGCGTGACGCGGGCGCAGGCGTTGCAGGCGCATAAGCTGCTGGTGATCGAGCGGCTGACGCTACTCTGTGGCATCATCGCGATCTATGCTTCCGTGTGGGTGGCGTTGGGCCTGCTGGCGTTCACCCTCGCCGCAACACTGCTCGCCCAGACCACGCTACGCGACCGCTACGACCGCGTGGAAGTGGCAGAATCAGGATCGCGGGCATAAGTGTCGGGCGTGCGGGCCATTTGTAGAGGCGTCATATTGGTCCGACGGGGGGAGGCGCGACATGCGCATTGTGGTGATCGGCGCAGGTGCGATTGGCTGCTATCTTGCGGCGCGCTTGAGCGATGCGGGCGAGCAGGTGACGCTGGTGGGCCGCCCCGATCAGGTGGCGGCGATCTCGGCCAATGGCCTGCTCGTGCGCGATAGCCGCGACGAAGCCCAGAGCCCGGCGCAGGGCGTGGCGAAGGCGGCGCGGCGCTATCAACTCCCAGCAGTTACACGCCTCGAAGATATCGCAGGCACAGCGCCAGAGACCGACCAAGAGGACCATCTCGTGCTGCTTGCCGTCAAGACGCAGGATGTGCCGAACGCCTGCCAAGTGTTGCGCGAATGGCGTGAGCAGGGTCATATCGCACTGGAGACACCGATACTGACGCTGCAAAACGGAGTGCGCGCCGATGCGCTTGCGGCGCAGGAACTTGGCGAGGCGGCGATTGTCGGCGGCGTGGTAATGTGCGCCGTCACGTTCACTCAACCGGGCGAAATCTCCGTACAGTTTCCTGGTTGGCTAATCGTCGGCGAACCATTCGGACCTGTCGGCAAGCGCACGCAGGCCATCGTCAACACGCTGAATGCCGCCATCCCGACCTTCCTCACGCACGATCTGCGGGCGGTGCGCTGGAGCAAGCTGATCACCAATCTCAACAACGGCATCTGCGCCGCGACTGGCCTGACGATGCCGCAGGTGGCGCGCGATCCAGCGGGCGCGTTGATTGCGGCGCGGATGATGCAGGAGGGGCAACGGGTGGCAAAGGCGGCGGGCGTCCGACTCGATCACGGCCTCTACGGCCTCTCATTGCGGGCGTTGCGACGCGACAGCAATGCGGCGCTGGTGGCGTTGCTCCAGAGCCTGATGAATGGCGCAATGGCGCGCATGCCTGCCGGGCTGGCGGCGCGGCTGCTGGCGCTGGCCGGGCGTAGTCGCCTGGGGAATCTGCCCATTCGCGGCTCCACATGGCAAAGTCTGGCGCGTGGCAAGGCCAGCGAGATTGCGTACCTCAACGGCGAGATTGTGCGCCAGGGCAACGAACTGGGCGTAACGACACCATACAACACGCGGCTGGTGGCGCTGGTGAAGCAGGTCGAACGCACTGGCACATTCTTTCCACTAGCCGCGCTGGAGCCGTCGAGAGATGGACACACTGCATCAGACCGCGAGGACGACCTTCCTGGCGCCAGCCCAGAGGCGCGGCTTCAGCAGAGACCCGCGAGCGCCGGCGAGGAGCGAGCCACAGCGAGCGGAGCGGCTTTGGGCCGTGGGCCGATGGCTGCGCATCCGGACGCAATAGCGCATCCAGACAAGGAGCAATCACCAACATGAGGATAGCAGCGAGGATAGTAGTATGAGCGCCGTGGTCGAGCGGCCATTCGTCGTTACACCCATCAATGCACAGGGATCACCTCAAAAACGGGCGCCCGTCGTCACGGTCGGCGTGGTGGCCGAAAGCTCATGCTGCCTGCCGCCGGAACTCGTGGCGCGCTATGGCATCCAGATCGTGCCGATCCCGTTCGTCTTTGGGACCACCACCTACCTTGATGGCATAGATATAACACCCGCCCAGTTCTATGCGCAACTGATCGCCGCGCGCAAGCCACCCAGCACCTCGCCTCCGCCTCCCGGCGCCTATCTCGACGCCTGGCGTCAAGCAGCGCAACTCACCGCTACTCAGCAAGGCGAACAGCGGGGCGTCGTATCAGTGTTGGTGGATGGCAAGATCAGTACGATGCAACGCTCTGCCCGGCAGGCGTTGGAGCTTGCGGGCGATGAACTACCAGGGGTGACGGTGCGGCTCGTGGATTCGCTCTCGGCGGGGATGGGGCAGGGCTTTGTGGCGCTGGCGGCGGCGCGCGCAGCGCAGCAGGGGTTGCTACTGGGGCAGGTGGCGCAGGTGGCGGAGCGTGTCAGCCAGCGTATGCGGCTGCTCGTCACACTCGATACACTGGACTATCTTGCCCAGGCGTCGCGCATCCCCCAGGTGGCAGCGCTGATCGGCGCCAAACTGGCGATCAAGCCGGTGATCCAGATTGCGGGCGGCGAGGTGCATCCGCTGGCGCGTGTGCGCACACGGCGGCGCTCACTTGACTATCTCTTTGAGCGACTGCGCGAGCAGATACCACCCAGCGCGCGGCTGCATGCGGCGGTGCAGCACGCCAACGCGCCCAATGAGGCGGCGCGCTTCGAGGCGCGCATCCATGAGACCTTCGAGTGCATCGAACTGTATACCACCGAGTTCACCCCCGTGATGGGCGGCTATTGTGGGCCGGGTCTGCTGGGCGTCGCCTTCTACTGCGAAGACGACGTGGGCGAGCACGCGCAACGTGTGGCGGATACGATGGCATGACACATTCCCTATCCCCACAGCGACGCAACGCTGGATTGCCTGGCGCCATTGCCCTCTACGCGGCGGCCTATCTCTACGGCTCGCTGCCGTTCGTCTATCTGCTGGGGCGGGCGCGGCAGGTAGACCTGCGACAGATTGGATCGGGCAACGTCGGCGCGACGAACCTGCTTGCCGCTGGCGAGGGTAATGCGAGATGGGGCAGCCGAAGCGGGCGCATTGGCGTGGCGATGCTGGGGTGGGCGCTCGACGCCTCGAAGGGGCTGCTTCCGGCAGTGGTGGCGCGACGGCTGGGATTCGCGCGACGCGAGGCGGGGTTGGCAGCGGTCTGCGGCACGGCAGGGCAGTGCTGGCCGTTGCTCTTGGGATTGCGTGGTGGGCGTGGCATCAGCGCATTCGTCGGCGCAGCCTATGCGATCAGCCCGCGCGCCTGGTCGCTCACGATCCTGCCACTGATCGGGGGCGGGGTATGGCGTGT
>JBDTAI010000522.1:0-7441 GCA_039924685.1 Ktedonobacterales bacterium | reverse complement strand
CTACTTCGCGCTCGCGCCCGACGGCAAGAAGGCGCTGTTTCATAACATGTTCTTTCGCGCCGATCCCTATACACCAACCATCGCCGAGATTGATACGGCGACCGGGCGGGTCACAGCGTTGCCCGCCATCGCCCAGGCAACCGGCGGCGTCCTCAGCGGCGTGGCGTGGCGACCGGATGACGCCGTGGTGGGCTCCTCCTCTGGCTACAGCGTGAACGGCGATCTGCGCACCTGGACCTTCGATCTGGCGCAGGATCGCGCGACGCAGATTCATCTGGACGAAGCCGCCTATGTGGCGGGCTGGTCGCCGGATGGCCGCGCGCTCGTCGTCACTTCGGCCTGGCAGAATACCATCGGCCACGGCCCCTACACGATCAGCGCGATCACCTTCGGCGCCAGTGGTAAGCCAACCGTAACAACGCTGACGGGGCAGGCGATGAGCTTCCCCTTTGTCGGTTTCGTGCGAACGGCCTGAGCACGCTTGCGTGTTGGAGGATAGGCTCTGTTCAACTGCTGTCCGCGCCTGTCCGTGATTGTCGGCTGACGCCCGTATCTGTCGGCTTGTGCGCCAGTATGCGCCAGTTCTACACTGCTCCCAGAGGTATCCGTACTTGGGATGGGATTGGGATGAGTGGGAAAGGGTGGATGCGTATGGCGAGGCCGAAGCGTGGGGAGACAAGCAAGACTGGCAATACAGGCAACAGTGGCAAGGCGGGCGCCGTTGGCAGGGCGCGTGGGGCGGGCGCAGAACAGCTAGCGCCACAGCAGGCGACACAGACTCCCAGCGTCGGGCGGGTGTATGCGCTGGGCGAGGCGGCACGGCTGGGTGTTGGCAAGGGGCGTTCGGTGGGTAGTGAATTGCCACCGAGTCTCAGTCGGGCTAGGGTCGGAGTAGCAGGCGCAAATGGTATGTTCCCGCCGGGGGCGCCGCTGACGCCGACGCCAGGGCTTGACGACGATGGGCCGCGCCAGTGGGCCTATCCCGTCGGCTACAACATCGCCCAGCGGCCACGCGCCACCGAGGCGACCAGCTTCGAGCAGTTGCGCAACCTCGCGGCGTTATATGATGGCATCCAGCTCTGCGAACGGGTCTACTTCGATCTGCTGGGGCGACTGGAGTTGCGCGCCCTGCCACGCGCCGAGCTACTGGCCCAGGGCGAAGACGCCGCCGCGCCGCGCTGGCGTGAACCCGCCCGCCGCATCGAGGCGCTGCTCGAAAGTCCCGACCGCGCGCAGGATTTGCGGTCGTGGCTGGTGGCGTTTGTGCGCGATCTGCTGGAACTCGATGCCGTCGCCATCTACACCCGCCGCACCCGTGGCGGCGCGCTCTATGCGCTGGACCTGGTGGCCGCCGAGACGATCAAGCCGCTGATTGACGCCAACGGACGCCCGCCACAGCCGCCCACGCCCGCCTACCAGCAGTTCCTCTATGGCGTCCCCGCCGGGTGGTATACGTTGGACGAACTGGACTATCTGCGCGAGACGGCGCGCACCGAGAGCGTCTATGGCGTCTCGCGGGTCGAGCGGATTATTCTGCGGGTGAACCAGGCGTTGCGTAAGCAGAGCTTCGACCTCGCCCGCTTCACCGATGGCGCCACGCCGCTTGGCGTGATCCAGCCGCCGATCTCGCTCAACTGGACGCCCGATCAACTCGAAACCTTCGAGCGCATGTTCAATGGGCTGCTGGCGGGCAACGATGCGTGGCGTGTGCGGGCCAAGGCGCTGCCACCCGGCGCCACCTGGCAATCGCTCACCGGCGACGATCCACTGATCGAGTTCGACAGGTTCCTGCTGAATGTGACGGTGGCGGCGTTTGGGTTGACGATGGATGAACTAGGCTTCACGGCGACCAGCAACCGCAGCGTAGGCCAATCGCAGGAAGCGGTGATCTATCGCCGCGCCGTCGCTCCGGTGACGGGCCTGATCGCAGGTTACCTCACCCGCACGATACGCCGCCTGGTGGACGACAGGTTCACCATCACCTTCGCCGGACTCGAGGAGCCTGAAGATTTCGCCACCCGCGCCGATGCCTTCGCCAAGCTGATTCCGCTGGGCGTCGTCTCGCCCGCCGATGCGGCGCGATTGCTCCACCTGCCTCTGCCTCATCGTGAGCGACTGTGAGGATTGCAGAACGGGCGGCGTAGATCATATCAACGAGCGGGTGATGGCGGCGTAGAGAACCTGCGTTGGTCACAAACAGCAGCAGTCAGGGCATGTTGCATATGGCGGAGTCTGCGTATCTACAGAACATATCCTGCGGATGCCGCCCCATTCGTCGTTTGCTCACGCCTGTGTGACAACCACGCGCTCAGGCATGCCTGATTGGAGCGCCCGCTGTGTATGATGCCATCTCCACGCCGCCACCTGCCATGTTCATTCCCACGCCCGCTGCTACTGAGTCCGCCGACAACTGGGACTGGCTGCGCATCGGCGTCTTCTTCTGGGGCGTCGTCTTCCTGATGACGCTGGTTCCCATCGTGCTCTACGGCGTCTATCATACGGTGCTTCTCCTCCAGGACAATTCGCCATTGTACCCCCATCAGGCGCAGATCAATCTGACGTTCGCCGTCGTCGATCTGCTGGCGCCGCCGCTGTTGCTGATTGCGTTCTGTGTGCTTTCGGATCGGCGCGTGCGGCAGGCTGATCCAGATCGGCGCCGAGCGGCGCTGCTGTGGCTGACGCTGGCGCTTGGCGTGGTCGTCGTGCTCGGCGTGGGCGCCGCAGTCTTCAACTATTTTTCGTATCAGGCGTTGCTGGCATCCGCAACTGCGTCGGCGGCGGCATCGGGCGCCGCTGGCTACAGCCTCAGCGCATCGCTGTGGAGTACGGAGATTGGCGCCCTGATCGCCAATGCCGAGAGTGGCATTTTGCTGGGTATCGCGTTGACCTTCGTGTTCTGGCGTTTCTCGCGCCGCACCGGCAGAAGCTGGCTGTGGGGATGGCTGGGCGCCACTCTGATCGCCGCGTTCGCGCTGGGTTTCTCCAATCAGCTTGGCGTCTTGCTGGCCTGGGGAAGCGTGGCGCTCTCGGAGTATGCAGACGGTTATACTGGCTGTAGCGGAGGCGCGGGCGCGGGCTGTTTTGGTGTGGAGGCGCAGGTGTGGATGGAAACCGCCGTCCTGCCAATGCTGCTGGCGCTGCCGCTGGGCGCGCTGATTGGCCTGCCCCTCAGCGCGTTCTATCGTAGGCAGCTTCCGCCACGTTCACAAGCGTCTGACGTTGCCGCGGTGGCAGGCGATAGAGGCGCCTCGGCGCGATCACCTCAGGCTGGGAGCGGTTTCATCGGTTTCTTGCAGGTGTTGGGCATTGCCGCCGGTTCGTTCTTCGCGGGCGCGCTGGTCGCAGGCGGCTGGTTCTATGCGGCGTCGTTGTTGTTGGGGGAGTCTGTGGGCGGCGCCGCTCCTGCGGGGAGACTGGCTGCGGTGGCAGGCGTCGAGCTGGCGCCCTTTGGCCTGCTGGCGCTGATCGCGGCCATTCGCTTCATCCGCCTGCCACGGGAGCGGCGCCCGTCTGCGGGGCGCGCTGGCGTGCTGGCGCTGGCAATCGCGCTGGGGCTGGCGCCTGCGCTGGTTGTGGGGATATTCCTCCTGCCGATTGGCCCTTCTGGCGCGCCGGGCGCGCTGGCGCTTGGCGATCCGAGTTTCGCCTTTGCTTTCAGTCTCGGCGCATTGCTGGCGTTGATCTGGGGGATGGGCGGGCCGCGGGGCGCAGGGCGCATCCTGCTGGTGGCGCTATCAAGCTGGTTGGGGTTCAGCGTTCTGTTCCTGACGCTGGCTGGCTATACGTATGTCCAAATTGCCGCGCGAACTGGACCCCAGCCCGGTTGCAACCTGGGCTGCGCAGCACTGACCGGCGCGTATCTATTGATCGCCATCTCCACCAGCTTCATCGCCGTGTTCACCAGCTTGCCGCTGATTCTGGTTGGCGTGTGGATGGGAAGCTGGCTGCTGCGTCCATCGTCCGCCTTATCCACCCTCCCAGTGGGCGCCACACAGCCAATGGCGATGTGAGGCGCAGTTCATCGAGGGGGGAGCATTTGGGGAGTATTCACGATGGAGCCACAACGCCACGCGCAAGGGATGCCAGGGATGCCAGGGATGCCAGGGATGCAAGGGATGCAAGGGATGCCAGGCGCTCCAGCGCACTATCAGCCACCTGCGCAACAGCCTTCGCCATTTCCAGCGCCCGGTATGCCGACCTATGCGCCAGCGTTCGGAGTTGTGCGCGCCACTGCGCCTGTGCTGCCACCAATTCAGGGGCTGCGCAGCTCTACCCGCTGGCTGGCGCTGGGTGTGGGCATCGTTTCAGGCGTACTGGCGGGTGGCGCGTATTACTACGCAGGTGTTCTCCCCTCCACTCCCACGATTCTTCTACCCACCGCAAGCATTGGCGTTCCGCTGGTCGCATTAGGGGTGGTTCCCTGCCTGTTACTTGTCACTGCCTTCTGGACTGGTGATGGAACTCCGCAGGGGCGTGTCTGGGCGTCATTTGGTGTGTTGCTGGGCTTGTTTGCGTTGCAGGCGCTGGTTTTTGCGACGTTCGTATCCCCTTTGGCGGCTGTGCTGACGATAGCCCTCCCAGCGCTGCCTGCCCTCGTACTGGCGCCGCTGGGCTTCGCCGCCGGATTCCGCTGGAGCGGCGCGACGGATGCGACGGATGCCGCGATCACTGGCTCCATTGACGCTGTGTATCTGCCCACCGTCGCCAGACAGTACCACATCCGCGCCGCCAGGCGGCATGGCGCGCAGGCCGGACGCATTGCCGCCGTCGGGGCCGCGCTGGTTCCGTGCGCCGTGTTACTTGTCCTGGCCAGCATATCGGAGGTACAGTCCATCGTCGCGCCGCCACCACCGCCAGCATCATGTGGATTACATTCGATCTGCATCCCCAGCGATGTTAAGCTGGCGGCGACCTTTCTGATCGTCACTATCATCGCCTCTGGATGCTGCATCGCCGTGCTGGGAACCATTGGTGCGGCGTGGCTGGGCGCCTTGCTCCGTACCCGCTGAAGTGAATTGACATGAGATGAAGCAATCCTCGACCGCTACATCCTATCGCGGTTGGCAGGCGCGGAGCTACAATCGCGTCTGGCGCCACTTCACCCAGATCACACTTGACCACACGCTGGCGCTGGTGGATAATACCGCGCTCAGCGCCACCAACGATCAACCGCGTCTCCTGGATGTCGCTTGCGGCACGGGTACGCTGCTGGCGCGACTGTTGCAACGCTTCCCGCTTGCGGAGGCGGTGGGCGTGGACGCCAGCGCGGACATTCTGGCGGAGGCGCGGCGGACGCTGGATGCGCTGCCTGCTGATCGTGGACGTGATGTTCAACTGATCCAGGCGACGCTGACGGCTGGCCCCACCGCAGGGCTACCCCTTGCGCCTGTGAGCTTCGATCTGATCACCTGCTCGAATGCGTTGCACTACCTGCCCGATCCGGTTGGCGCGCTGCATGGGCTGGGCGCATTGTTGGCTCCTGGTGGCCAACTCATCCTTGAGGACTATGCGCGGCGCGGCGGCCTGTTTCCCTGGGTGGCTTTCGAGTGGGTGGTTCGTCGGGTTGACAGGGGACATGTGCGAGCCTATACACTACCAGAGGCGCGCGCGCTCGTTGAGCAGGCCGAACTCACCGTTGTGACTGATGAGACATTCGCGGTAGACTGGCTGTGGCACGGCTGGGCATTGCGCGCAACGCGGGAAGCATACAACCAGGAGTGAGCGATGGGGCGGGTGATTGTGCTGGGCAGCCTGATGACCGATCTGGTGGCGTATGCGGCGCGGCTGCCACTGGCGGGCGAATCGCTGCTGGGCGAGGACTTTGGCATGTTCCTGGGCGGCAAGGGGATGAATCAGGCGGTGGCTGCCGCGCGCTGTGGCGCGCAGGTATCGCTGGTTGGCCGCGTCGGAACTGATAGCTTCGGCGACGCTTTCTTTCCGGCGCTGGCGCGTGCGGGCATCGCGGATACCTATGTCACACGCGATCCCGCTGTCGGCTCAGGGACCGCGTGCATCCTGATCGGCGCCGAGAGCGGGCAGAACGTGATCGTCGCCACACCGCGCGCCAACCTCACCCTCACCGCTGGGCAGGTCGAGGAGGCGCTCACTGCGCTGCTTCCACTGTCATCACACAACACACCAGCATCCCAGGATCGCGTCATTTTTCTGGCGCAGTGCGAGACCAGCATGGCATCAGTAGCGGCAGGGATACGTCGCGCTCACGCGCTGGGATGTTACACCATGCTCAACACGGCGCCCGTCCCCCGCGAGCCACTTGACGCCACGCTCTATGCACTGCTCGACCTGCTGATCGCCAATGAGGTCGAGGCGGGCGCGCTGGCAGGCGGCATGACGGTGGATGGTCCCGACGCGGCGCAGGTGGCGGCGGAGCGGCTGCTGCGCCTGGGGGCGCGCGGGGTGATTGTCACGCTGGGCGCACAGGGGGCTGTCTGGCGTTTGCGGGCGCCGGAACATGGGAGCGCAGACGCCACAGGTCATATGGGCGATACATGCGGCTGGCTGCAACCCATTCCGGTGCAGGCGGTGGATGCGACGGCGGCGGGCGATGCCTTCTGTGGGGCGCTGGCGGCGCGGCTGGCCGAGGGGGCGCGATTCGCCGATGCGCTGGCGTGGGGGAACGCGGCGGGCGCGCTGGCCGTCACCCGCAAGGGCGCGCAACCCTCGCTGCCCACCGCCGACGAGATACGCGCACTGCTGGCGGGAGGTGGCTCCGCAGCCTGAAGGCCAGGGAGTCTCTCCCTGTCACCTCACTCGCCCTTCGCCATCACCGACACGTCCACCGCATCCGGCGTCACGGGCAACGCCACTGCCGCCAGCCGCTCCACCAGGCGCACCGTCTCCATGCTGACGGTGATGACCTGGCCGAGCAGCCGCACGATGTACTGCGGATCGTCGGGTCGGTTGGGATCACTGGCGA
The DNA here is from genome assembly GCA_039924685.1 of Ktedonobacterales bacterium. Lineage (GTDB taxonomy): Bacteria > Chloroflexota > Ktedonobacteria > Ktedonobacterales > JADMIN01 > JBDTAI01. Next base: position 504 of record JBDTAI010000522.1, on the reverse strand, counting down.
TGCCGCTGCGGGCATCCGTCGTGGTGCGATACTGATCGATCACCCAGTCGAGCGCGGAGCGATTGCCCAGCCGATAGGTGAAGGCTTCCTGCGGGATGCCCGCCAGCGTCAGCGTCGGGTTGACGACGACGGCGGACTTGTCGGGCGTCAGGCGCAGCTTCTCCACATGGAAGCTGACGCGCCCATCCGGCCCATTGGCGGGCGTCTCGATGGATCGCAGGCCCGGCCACTCGGCGGCGGACTCGTAGCCCAGGTGCAGCCGCAGCAACTGCTCGCCAATCGTGGCGCATGCCCTGAAGGCGTCGGCGCCCTCCACCAGCGGCAGGCGCGGCAGTTCGCGCTTCAGGTTCTCGGCATACCTGGCGCGGTAGGCGGGATGATGCAGCAGGCCGTAGACAGAGTGGAAGATGTCCCACTTGCCGATGGTTTCATCCCCATACGCCGCCCGGAAGCGCGCCAATGCCCAGTCGGTGATGTTCTCGCGCCGCCCAGTCCCATCCTCCG
>JBDTAI010000521.1:0-12008 GCA_039924685.1 Ktedonobacterales bacterium | reverse complement strand
GTGCTGATTGCGCTGGCTGTGCTGATTGCGCTGGCTGTGCTGATTGCGCTGGCTGTGCTGATTGCGCTGGCTGTGCTGATTGCGCTGGCTGTGCTGATTGCGCTGGCTGTGCTGATTGCGCTGGATCAGTTGGCTTGACGACGCGCATCGGCATACTTTCAATGCGCGTGAATGCGTCGGTTGCTGGGGGAATGACGGGCGTTGGGGGCGCAGTGGGAGGCAACGATAGCTCAAGATGGAAGGTGGTCCCCTCACCCTCGACGCCCGAACTCTCGAACCAGAGGCGCCCGCCCATCGCCTCGGCCAGTTCGCGGCAGAGGTAGAGGCCAAGCCCGTTGCCGATGGTAGTGGACGCCAGATCGCGCGGTAGCCGCGCAAAGCGGTGAAAGAGCAGCGGCGCCTGATCGGGCGGGATGCCCAACCCGTAGTCACGCACCGCGATTTCGACCACGCGGCGATCCGACTGAGTGGTGCGGCGCCAGCGACCCGCCCCTGAAGGCGGCGCCGATGCCACTTTCGCCGTGACCTCGACTGGTGTTCCCGGCGCGGAATACTTGATCGCATTGGATAACAGGTTGATCAGGATTTGCTGCAAGCGTATCTGCTCACCCCAGATGGCCAGCTCCTCTGGAATGTGGAGGCGGAGTTCGCGCTCCTTCCCGTGGCCCTCGTCTGGGTCTACCAGTGACGCCGAGGTCGCTACGGCATCAAAGACGAGCACCGGCTCCGGCTTGAAGTCGCTGGCGCCCTGATCCAGCCGTCGGGTGTCGAGGATGCTCTGCACGAGCTTGGCGAGGTTGTCGCCTGCCGCGCTGGCGCGCTGGATCATGGCGTCACGCCGCTCAGGCGCAAGCTCGTTGCCTTTGATGCGCAGCAACTCGATATAGCCCTGCATCAGCATTACCGGATTGCGCAGTTCATGATTCACCGAGGTGATGAATTGATCCTTCAGGTCGTCCAGTTGGCGGGCGCGCTCATACTGCACACGAATGTCGCTGATCTGGCGCAGGATACGCCGGTAGCCAACCGCCGCCGCAAAGATGATGATCGCCAGCACCCACTGTTCGACCAGAAAGGCTCCAATCGAGTTGACGTTGTTGGGGTTGGCAAGGTCGCCGCTGAGACTGGGACTGCCGGATAGCACAAACACGAAGGCCGTCGTGAGCGCCGTGGTCGCCAGAATCATCCACGGCAACCCGATCAGCGCGGACAGGCCGATGATCACCACAGCGGGAACGGTGAAGAGATCAGACAGAATGAACGGCTGATTCACCACCACCGAGAGGACCATGACGAGCAGCGCGGCGAGCAGGATACTTGCCGTGGCGATATTCACCAGCTTGCGCCAGGCAGCGATGGCGCCCAGCAGAAAGAGCACATCGCATAGGAGAATCAGGGCGCTGTGGCTACGTGTCCCCTGAAATTGCTGTGGAACGATCACCGACGCCAGCAGGAGCAGGGTGAGCACCGCTGCAAAGGCTGGCGCGATGATGCGCGAGAGCCGCAATCGGCGCTCCCGGTCGTATTCGGCATAGATCTGTCGTTCTGCCTGGAGAACGAATGGCACATGTTTCATCTGGGCCTTGCTCCTGGCTTACGATGGTTCAGACGGCGCATCAGGCGTATCGAGCAGCGCCTGTGCGCGCTTGAGACGCTCACTCTGGTTGATCTGAATAGCTTCCTGAATGGCAGTCAACAGATCGGCCGGCTTGATCGGCTTCGTGAGATAGCGGTCTGCGCCGACAAGCAATCCGGCAAAGCGGTAGTGATCCTGCACCAGCGCAGTAAGCATCACCAGCGGTATCGCCGCCGTATCAGCATCGCCACGTAGCGCCCGCACCAGTTGATAGCCATCCAGGCCGGGCATCTTCACATCAATGATCGCGCAATCCGGGTGGTACTCAACGGCATACGCAAGGCCGTCTGCGCCGTTGTCGGCGGTGAGGACGGTATAGTCTCCCAGCAGTGTGAGCGATTCAGTAATCAGTTGAAGCAGTTCACGGTTATCATCAATGACCAGGATTGTATAGCTGGTAGCCGCAGGGGTTGTCATGGCATCATCCTCCACACGTCCCACTGAATTACTTATAGCCGCCTATTTCTCCCCCGGCGACTTCTTATTTGTTGTGTCTGTGGGTTTGCGCTGGCTCAACACTGGTGGCGCTGCAGACAAATCCACCCACAAGCGCCCCGTTGAACCAGTTAGGATCATGGTAACACATGCTGTCTACTTGTGCGCGCCTGTTGCGCCCGCGCCTAGAATCTGGGATGATGTAGAGAATAGAAACCAAGACAGGATGGCGGATGCATATGGCGACCGAAGAGCTTGACAGGCGCGCGCGGGCGCGGGAGGATGAGTCGTCCGACGATCTCTTCTACAGCGAGCCGCGCATGGTGGCGCATATTGACGATGCGGCCATTGCCCAGGTGACGGCGATCTATCGCGCACTGCTGACGCCACTCGCGCCGCAGGGGCGAGTGCTCGATCTGATGAGCAGCCGCTACTCACACCTGCCGACCGATCTGCCGCTGGCCGAGGTGGTGGGCCTGGGGATGAACGCCGACGAGCTTGCCGAGAACCCGCACCTCACCAGCAGCGTCGTTCACAACCTCAACATCGATCCGCGCCTGCCCTTCGACGATGAGAGCTTCGACGCCGTACTCAACACCGTCTCGGTGCAGTATCTCACCCAGCCGCTGGCAGTCTTTCGTGATCTGGCACGCATCCTCAAGCCGGGGGCGCCCTATGCCGTGATCTTCTCCAATCGCATGTTCCCGACGAAAGCCGTGCTGGCCTGGCGCGAACGTGACGACCAGGGGCATATCGCGCTGGTGCGCGACTACTTCGCCGCCAGTGGTCTCTATGGTGAGCCAGAGGTAATCGTTCATCCTGGCAAGCAAGGCTTCTGGTTCGGCGGCGGGGCCGATCCGATCTATGCAGTCATCGCCCGCCGTCTATAGCCGCACAGCATCGAGAGGACAGGATATGCATACATGCAGATAGAACACTCCAAAGCGTTGTTTGCGCGGGCGCGCGCGGTGATCCCCGGCGGCGTGAACAGCCCGGTGCGCGCCTTCCGGGCGGTGGGGGGCCAGCCGATCTTCATTGACCACGGCTACGGCCCCTACCTGGTGGATGTTGACGGCAACCGCTATATTGACTACGTCTGCTCATGGGGACCGCTGATTCTGGGCCACGCGCACCCACAGGTGGTGGAGGCGGTGACGGCGGCGGCGCAACGCGGCACGAGCTATGGCGCTCCGACTGCGGCGGAGGTGCATCTCGCTGAACTGGTGATCCAGGCGATGCCCAGCATCGAGCTGGTGCGCTTCGTCAACTCCGGCACCGAGGCGACGATGAGCGCGCTGCGGGTGGCCCGCGCCTTCACCGGACGCAGCAAGTTCGTCAAGTTTGCGGGCGGCTACCACGGCCACGCCGATATGCTGCTGGTGGCGGCTGGCTCCGGCGCGCTGACGCTCGGAGTTCCCGATAGCCCCGGTGTGCCGCCTGCTACAACGGCGGAGACGCTGGTGGCGCCCTACAACGATATCGAGGCCGTGCGCGCGCTCTTTGCGCTGTTTGCCGGTGAGATCGCAGCGGTGATCGTCGAGCCAGTGGCGGGTAACATGGGCTGTGTGCCGCCGGTAGACGGCTTCTTGCAGGGGTTGCGCGATCTCACCCACAAGGCGGGCGCCGTGCTGATCTTCGATGAGGTGATGACTGGCTTTCGCGTGGCATATGGCGGTGCGCAGGCGCTCTATGGCGTCACGCCCGATATGACCTGCCTGGGCAAGATCGTCGGCGGCGGTCTGCCTGCGGCGGCGTATGGCGGGCGGCGCGACATCCTCTCATTGGTCTCGCCCGCCGGTCCGGTCTATCAGGCGGGGACGCTCTCAGGCAATCCGCTGGCGATGGCGGCGGGCGCGGCGCAACTGGAACTGCTGCTCGCGCCAGGCGTCTACGCGGCGCTGGAAGAGCGGTCGGCGGCGCTGGCCGAGGGCATCGCGTCGGCGGCGCAGGCGGCGGGCGTTGCGCTCTACCAGACGCGGGTAGGCTCGATGTTCTGCAATTTCTTCGCCGATCAGCTGGTGACGGATGAGGCGTCGGCCAAACGATCAGACACCCACGCCTATGCCACATTCTTCCGTTCGATGCTCGATCAGGGCGTCTATCTTGCGCCGTCGCAGTTCGAGGCGGGCTTTGTGTCGCTGGCCCACAGCCAGGCCGACATCGAGCAGACGGTTGCGGCAGCCCGCGTCGCGTTCGCCCAGGTCGCCCGTGAGCGTGAAACTGGCCAGCCCTGATGTGAGCAGCAATGGGCTGTGATTCTGGGACAATCTCAGCAGACCCTACGAGTGCTGAGGTGACGCGCAGACTCCGCGCAGTATCTGGCATGCATTTGGGCCGCCTATGCGTTACATTGAGTGGGACTGGCGGTGATATATCGGTATCGTCCCTTTATGATGGCCCATTGCCGCTCTGCTGAGGGAAGAAGGCGCTACGTATGAAGATTTCCACCAACACACCCATGACCTCCGATGAGGAGTATGATCTGGCGGTTGAAGACACACGACCTGTTCCTGCGATTGCCCACGCTCTCGGTCGGCGTAGCTGGATGGTAGCGGGGATACTCTTCGTCGCGGCGCTGCTCTCGCTCTTTGCCATCCAGAAGCTCTTCCATATGGGGCATTTTGGCGTATCCAACGCGCCCCACTTCATCTATCAGGCGGATGCTTTTCTTCAGGGCCGCTGGGATGTCAGCTTACCAGCCAACTTGACAGATGTTGTCGTGATTCACGGCAAAGATTACATCATCTACCCGCCCTTCCCGGCGCTCTTGCTGCTGCCATTTGTCGCCATCTGGGGTTTCTCGACCAGTGATATTCTGTTCACTGCGGTCTGTTCCGCGCTCTGCCTGAGTCTGCTGTATCTGCTGTTCGAGCAGGCGCGCGTCAGCGGTCTGACCCGACGCACGTGGCGCGAGAACGTCTATATTGCTGTGCTGTGCTACTATGGTTCGATTACGCTCTGGCTCTCGCTCGGTGGTCGGGTCTGGTTTACCGCCCATATTGTTGCCTATATGATGGCGCTGCTCTCGCTGTTGCTTGCCTTCAGGCGACGCTATACCTGGGCCGTGGTGGCGCTTGCCGGAGCCTTCTTCAGCCGCAGCACGTTACTGGCCGGTTTTCCGCTCCTGCTCTATCTTGCCTGGGAGGATGGTGGGCGAGCGTCGTTGCTGCCCGATTTCGTGCGGTCGCTCTGGCGCCGTCAGCCCGACTGGAGCGCCATTCCCTGGCGGCGACTGATGGGTCCGGCAGCAGCCACGCTGGTTGTCGCCATCCTGTATCTGGCGCATAATCAGCTGCTCTTCGGCTCGCCGCTGGAAACCGGGTACACCTTCAACATCCAGCAGCACTACCCCCAAATTACGCAGGGAATCTTCAGCATTCGCTATGTGCCGGGCAACATTGTGCTGAACTTTTTCAGCTTTCCCCACATCATTCTGCAAGGACCGTTTGATCGTCACCCTGTCATTGACATGATCAACGGTGGCTATGGCATCAGCGTCTTCTTCACGACGCCGCTCTTCCTGTTGCTCTTCTGGCGCAACCAGAAGTTTAGCTGGCTGCGCACGGCGCTCTGGATCACGATTGGGCTGATCGTCGTTCAGGTGTTGTTCTTTAATGCTGCTGGCTGGTATCAATTCGGCGCCCGCTACCTCTTTGAAGCCTATCCGTATGCCTTCCTGCTGCTTGTCCTCAACGATGTGCGTGTGGACTGGCGTTTTGCAGTGCTCGGCGCGCTTGGCGTCATCGTCAATGTGGCAGGCGCACATCAGTTCTGGACCGGCCATCTCTTCCGCGTGTGAGATAGGGTCAGGCAAAAAATGTCCCCCTGGATCAGTAACAACTCCAGGGGGATAGCTCTGCGTGCGCCTGGCATTTCGCTCACTTCTCGACGTTGGCGAGTTCTGGCTGACTCTTGTTGACCGGTTTGGGAACCTGCCGACCAGAAGTGTCATCGTCGCCGAAACGCGCCTCTTCGTGATACTCGGCGTCGGTGTTCACCTTCCACGGATCATAGGTTGTCCCCAGCGCGATGTTGCGCGCCGCCAGCAGCGCCGTCATCATCGAGTGATCCTGGTTGTTATAGTGGTGCATGCCGTTGCGCCCCACCAGTTGCAGGTTGGGCATCTGCGCGCTGAGATAGTCATGGATGATGGCAAGCTGGCTCTTGTAGATGTCGTCATAGACTGGATAGGCTTTGGGCTGGCGCACCACCACACCGCCCAGCACTTCTTCCGGCTTGCACATGCCAAGCTGCGCCAGTTCTTTGCGCGCCAGCGCAACCAGTTCGTCGTCGGTCGAGGTCCAGAGGCCATCGCCCTCGAAGCAGAAATATTCAAGCCCCAGGCAGGTGGTAGACTGGTCGGGGACCATCTCCTTGCTCCAGTTCTTGAAGTTCTGCATGCGCCCCACCACCACACTCGCATCGTGAATATAAATCCAGTTGTCGGGGAACATTTTGGCGCGGTCGATGACGACGGCTACCGTCAGGAAGTCGCGGTATTTCAGGTTGTTGGCCGCTGTCTGCACCTCTGGCGGCAACGCAGGCGAGAAGCTATGGACCAGCTCGCGGATCGGCAGCGTCGAGAGGAAGTCCGTGCCGCGCACCTCGTGCGTCTCGCCGGTGGCGCGATCCTGCACCAGCACGCTCTGCACGCCGACGCCTGGCTGCCAGCACACCTGGGCCACGCGCTGGCCCATCGCCACATAGTTGCCACCAGCCACCAGCAGATCGCGTGTGCGCTCCCACATCATCCCCGGTCCCAGTCGCGGATAGCGGAACTGATCGATCAGGGTGGTGATGACCGCGCCACGCCCCTTGCCATTGCCCTTGCTCTTCTTTTGTGGGAACAGCGCGTTGCGGATCGCCTCCGCCATATTCAGACCCTTGATGCGTTGGGCGGCCCAGTCGGCGGAAAGGTCTTTGGTGCTCATGCCCCACACCTTCTCGGTGTAGGTCTTGAAGAAGATGCTGAAGAGCCGGTGGCCGAACTGGTTGCTTACCCAGTCCTCGAGGTTTTGCGGATTCTTGATCGGGTGGATACGCGCCCAGGCATAGCTGGAGAGGCAGCGCACGGTCTCGACTGGTCCCATGTTGAAAAGCGCGTTGGTGGCCTTGAGGGGATAGTCGAAGTATTTGCCCTGATAGTAGATGCGCGAGAGTCGCCCGCAGGTCACAAGGTCATCGCCCAGCACCTCGGTCCACAGGTCCTCCACCTCCTGGCTCTTGCTGAAGAAGCGGTGGCCGCCAATGTCGAAACGGTAGCCGTCGCGCTCGACGGTGCGCGAGATGCCGCCGACGTAGTGGCTGTCTTGTTCCAGTACGGTCACGGGTACGCGATGCTTCATCAGTTCGTAGCCCGCCGTCAGCCCGGCCGGACCCGCGCCGAGAATGACCACCTGCTTTGACGCCTGTGGCTGGCTGTGCTGCGCTGCCTCATCCATAGTCGGAAGTCTCCCCTGGGTTCCCTTCACCAGGGCCATCTACGCCCCGGTTATCGCTGTCTCCGTCGTTGCTGCTCTGATCTGTTATCCGCAATCCAGTGTCTGTATGAGTACGTACCACCCTCGGTGCGAGTACCTATCTGCACCTATCGTTCACGACGCAGAATACCACCATTCTTAACATGCGTCATATATGGGCCATACAGGGGCCATACAGGGGCTATGCGCGCCTGTGTGGTATGCTTGAGTTGATGTGAGGGATTGTGCGCCAACGCTATGTGCGCCAACGCTAGTGCCTCATCGTACAATGGGCCAGCGCCTCTTGCCTACGCTGCGAACAATAGTCTTATGCTGATAGACACACCATCGCACATGTGCCAGTATCGTGCCATAGCGCAGAAAGCCACAGTTGCGCTAGCATAACGTGAATCCCTGCCCTGGGATGCGCATGTAGCAGGCCGATATACGCAAAACAGGCCGCTGAAAGGGGAAGATTGGCATGGCTGAAGCGATACAGCCTGCGCAGACACATCCGGCGCAATGGTGGCGTGAACAAGGGCAACGCACAGTAACACAGCTATGGGCAACCTATAGGTGGATGACGTGGCCACTCGTCATAGCCCTCGGCGTTCGCATGCTTGTGTTCGCGGCGGTGGATTATAGGATTTGGCGCCTGAACCCGCATCAGTTTGGCCTTCTGAGTGTCTGGAACACGAAGGATTCGATCTGGTATATCTCGATTGCCAGTCAAGGATATAACTACTCACCAGTCTCAGCATCGCGTGTCAATTTTTTCCCGCTCTACCCTTTGCTGGTGCGCCTGTTCCAGCCAGTGGCTGCGCTGATCGATCCGCGTGATGCCTATATGCTCTCTGGCATGGCGATCTCGTGGATAACGTTCGCCGCCGCGTGTGTGCTGCTCTATCGGCTGGTGTGTGACCGCTTCGGCGCCAGGACGGCGCTTGGAACGATCCTGCTGCTGGCGACCTTCCCTTTCGGCTATTACTATGGCGCCACGTACACGGAATCGCTCTATCTCCTGCTGGCGGTCATGGCCTTCCTCGCCATCGAGCGTCAACAGTGGTGGATGGCGGGCGTCGCAGCGATGTTGGTAGGCGCGGAGCGTCCACCGGGGATACTCATCGGCGTCTGTGTCGCGCTGGCCTATGCGCTCGACTGGTGGAAGACCCGCCATCCACTACGCCCCGATGTGCTGGCGCTGGCGCTGACGCCACTTGGTCTCTTCGCCTATATGCTCTTCTGCTGGGTGACGTATGGCAATCCCCTTGCCTATATCATCACGTCACGCGCGGGCTGGGGTGGTGGCCACCTCCAATCCGGCGCTGTGATCATGGCGATGCAGACACTGCTGCACTTCGGCAGTAACCAGATCTTCACGATCTATGTGGTGGTCTTCATCGCCATGCTGGCTCTGGTGGCGCCAACCTTCCGCTTGCTTGGCCCAGTCTATGCGCTCTTTGTGGTGGCAAGCATCGTGGCGCCGCTGCTTGACTTCTCGATGCTCCAGGGGCTTGGCCGTTACGAGAGCGTCGCCTTTCCAGTGTTTATCATCATCGCCTGTGCGTTGCAGCGCTGGCCAGTCACGGTCATCCTTCAGTGGGTGATGAGCGCCGTCGGACTGTACCTCATGTATACCTATGCCGTTGAATTCATCCGGTTCGGCTGGACGTGATACGCCTGTGTGTTGCGGCAACAGATTTGCACCGCCTGTAGCTCCCTACCGTACAATCATGTGGACAGGTGTTCACGGAGTGCGCGTCTAGTTGGTGGGAAGCAGGGGAAGCAATGGCGTCTACGTCGTCTGTATTGCCGCTGGCCTCGCCTGCCATGCTGCGCGCGTGACGCTACACTTGGTGAGCTGCTCGACGCCACGACCCTGAATGACGACGCGCTCGCCCACAATCGTGCCGACATCCGCCTTATCAACGCGCTGCTGGGGTGGACATCCTTCACTGTGCGCAGCATCGCTCGCTCTGTGCGCTCGCAGGGGATAAACAGCTTCTCGCTGCTGGATGTCGCCTCGGGCTCGGCGGATATGCCGCTGGCGGCAGTGGAACTCCTGCGCAATCTGGGGCGCGCCGGTCTCGGTGCGGCGCGCCTATAGCTCGCCTGAGTTACGCGCACAGGCGGCGCAGGCGGGACTCGATACCCCGCCGGGTGCGGGTAGGCTTTCCCTTCCGGCTCGCGCTCACTGCGCTGACCTCACCTCCGGCCCTCTTCTATGAGGAGCGGGGAGATAGAGAAGCGACTATGGAGCATATCCTCTGGCTCCTTTCCACTTGCAGGGGAGAGGTTGGGAGAGAGGTCAATCTTGATGGCGAACGGCGAACGCGGCAACGATAATACCGTCATAGACACTACCGTCTATGACGTGGCGGTGGTGGGCGCGGGACCGGCGGGCGCAGCCACAGCCACACACTTCGCGCGGGCCGGTTGGCGCGTGGCGCTGGTGGACCGCGTCAGCTTCCCACGCGACAAGCCCTGCGCTGAATACCTCAGCCCTGCCGCCGAGCCGCTGCTACGCGACCTGGGTGTGATGGACGGGATCGAGGCGGCCCATCCGGCGCGGCTGCGTGGCTTCCGCATCTTTGCCCCCAACGGCGCGATGTTTCAGGGCGACTTCGCCAACACCCGCGATGCCAGCGGCCAGAGCTACTTCGAGACAGGGCTCGCCGTGCCGCGTCTGCGGCTGGATGGGTTGCTTGTGCAGGCAGCCAGGGCGGCAGGCGCCGAGGTGCGCGAGGGCTGGCGGCTCGCCCAGATCGCCTATGCTCCCGCTGGCGCGTGCGACGGCATCTGGACGCTCACCCCCAGTGACGCGCATACTGCGGTGATACGGACACGGCTGCTGGTGGCGGCGGACGGCTTGCACTCGACAATTGCGCGGCGGCTGGGGCTGCATACCACCGGCCCACTGCGCAAGATCGCGCTGGTGGCCCATATGCGCGGCGTCAGCGGCCTTGGCGAGTATGGCGAGATGCACGTAGCGCACCGGCGCTATGTCGGCGTGGCCCCGCTAGAGCCTGCCTCAATCGGCGATCTCTGCAATGTGGCGATGGTGGTGGATGAAAAGCGCGACGGTCGCGCGCTCGCCGGTCGTACACAGCAATTCCTGATCGAGGCGCTCGAGACGTTTCCGTGCCTGCGTGGGCGCTGCGCCAACCTCAGCATCGAACGCCACACACTGGCCGCCAGTCGTCTGAATGTGCGCGCCAGGCGGCTCTCCGGCGCCGGATTGCTGCTGGTAGGCGATGCGGCGGGCTACTATGATCCCTTCACTGGCGAGGGCATCTATCACGGACTGCGCGGCGCGCAACTGGTGGCCCGCATTGGGCTGGCGGCGCTAGCCGAAGCCGATCTTAGCGCCGGACGTCTGGCACAGTACGATGCGCTGTGCCGCACCGAGTTTCGTGGCAAACGCACCATCGAGGCGATCATCCAGAGCGCCGTGCAGGCGCCGCCGCTGATGAACCATATCGCGGGCCGCATGAATCATCATAAGGGAATGGCTGATACCGTCATGGCCGTGACGGGCGACTTCCAGCCAGCCAGCCATATCCTGCGCCCCGGCTATCTGCTGCGGCTGGTACTATAAGGCTCCCGTATCACGGCACACATGCTGCTTGACAACACCATCGGGTCACGCATGGAGTTACTGGGGTTTGCGGGCGCCGAGCAGTGTAGCCAGTTCGGTGAAGAGGCGCACGCCGTAGCCAGTGGCCCCGCCCTCGCTATCCGGCTCGCGCTTGTCGCGGTAGGCGGTGGCGGCGATGTCGAGGTGCGCCCAGGGCGTCGCATCAACGAAGTTGCTCAATACCTTCGCCGCCACAATCGCTCCAGCGCCACGCCCGCCCGTCTGGCGCACATCGGCGATCTCGCTGCGGATCAGCGCGTCGTACTCCTCATCCATCGGCATCGGCCAGACCCGCTCGCCCGCCGCCTCTGCCGCCGCCTGCACGGTGCGCTGGAACGCCTCATCATTGCTGAAGAGGCCCGCACGCACGCTGCCAAGCGCGATCACAATCGCGCCTGTGAGCGTCGCCGCATCGATCAATGGTGCGATGCCCTGCTTGACGGCGTAGGAGAGCGCGTCGGCGAGGATTAGCCGCCCCTCGGCATCGGTGTTGTCAATCTCGATGGTCTTGCCATTGGCGGCGCGCAGAATGTCGCCGGGGCGATAGGCCGAGCCGCTGGGCATATTCTCGGTGGTGGGAACAATGCCTGTCACCGTGGCGGGAACCTTGAGCAGCGCAATCGCGCGCATGGCGCCGATCACCGCCGCTGCGCCGCACATATCGGTCTTCATAGTCTTCATGCCATCGGCGGTCTTGAGCGAGAGGCCGCCGGAGTCGAAGGTGATGCCCTTGCCCACCAGCCCCAGCGCGGGACCGCTGCCGTTGCGTATTCCACTGTGGCGCAGCACGATGAAGCGTGGCTCCTCCACGCTGCCCTGATTCACCGCCAGCAGCGCGCCC